>JAKANW010000085.1 GCA_021823555.1 Chloroflexota bacterium | reverse complement strand
CAAGACCGTCAATAACTTCGTCTTCCTGTCACGAGAAGGCTTCTATGAAGGTATCATCTTCCACCGTGTGATCGAGAATTTCATGGTCCAGGGCGGCGACCCCACCGGAAAAGGCAGCGGCGGCCCGGGCTATCGCTTTGCGGATGAGTTCCACCCCAGCCTGAAGCACGACAAGCCCGGCATCCTTTCCATGGCCAATGCCGGTCCCGGCACGAACGGCTCGCAGTTCTTCATCACCCACGTTCCCACCCCCTGGCTGGACGGGAAGCACAGTGTCTTTGGCCAGGTGGTGGAGGGGATGGATGTGCTCATGTCCATCCCGCCGCGTGACCCGATGCGCCCCGAATATCCCGGCGTGAAGATCCTCCGTGTCGCCATCGAAGAAAGCTAACGCCCGCAACGATCCACAGCGTTCACAGAGCAAGGAAGATAACCTCTCTGTGAACGCTGTTGACTCTGCGCCAACGCCCAAAGCGCGCGCCTGGCAAACGAACGTTTTGCGCGCCATGGCCCTGCTGGCCGTGATTGGCGTCACACTGCTCGTATTCAGCATCCGTGACCGCGTGAATGAGTTCGCAGCCCTGGGCTATCCGGGAATTTTCCTGATCGCGCTGATGTCAAACGCCACTGTCTTTCTGCCCGCGCCTGGCGTGGCCGTGGTCTTTGCCATGGGCAGCGCCTTTCATCCGCTGGGCGTGGGACTGGCAGCAGGCACGGGCGGCGCGCTGGGCGAGCTTTCCGGTTTCCTGGCCGGCTTCAGCGGGCAGGCCATTGTCGAACGATCAAACATCTATAACCGCATCCAACCCTGGGTGAAAAAATTTGGCGGTTGGGCCATCCTCGTTCTGGCTGCCATCCCCAATCCATTTTTTGACCTGGCTGGTGTTGCTGCGGGCGCGGCCAAAATACCGCTCTGGAAATTCCTGTTGTTCTGCTGGATCGGCCAGTTGATCAAAATGACTTCCATTGCATACGCCGGCGCGTACTCGATCCACTGGCTGCTCAATTACGTGAAATAAAGGAGACCCCATGCCCGACTATCAAAAAGTGGATGACTATCTCGCCTCGCACCTCGACCAGAGCCTGGCCGAGCTTGGACGGCTGGTGGCGCAGCCCAGCGTTTCAGCGCAAAAACTCGGCCTGGACGAGTGCGCCGCGCTGGTAGCAAACATGCTCCGACAGCGCGGCTTTACAGCACAAATCCACCCGACGCCCGGTTCCCCTGTTGTCACCGCCGAACGTAAAGGCAAAAGCGACAAGACCCTGTTGATCTACAACCACTACGATGTCCAACCGCCGGAGCCGCTCGAACTGTGGGAGACCCCGCCCTTTGAACCCAGCCTGCGGGATGGCAAGATGTACGGGCGCGGCATCAGCGACGACAAAGGGCACATCGTCTCGCGTCTCTTCGCCATTGACGCCCTGCTCGACGCCGAAGGCGAACTGCCCTGCAATGTCAAATTCATCATCGAGGGCGAGGAAGAGACGGCCAGCGTCAACCTAGTCCAGTTTGTGCTCGACCACAAAGACCTGCTCAAAGCGGATGCCTGCATGTGGGAGTTCGGCGGCGTGGATCACACCGACACGCCCATGCAATATCTCGGTCTGCGCGGCATTCAATACGTTGAACTTTCTGTAGACTTGCTCTCAACTGACGTACACTCCGGCCTGGGAGGCAGCATCTTCCCCAACGCGGCTTGGCGCTTGGTCTGGGCGTTGAATACGCTCAAAGGGCCGGACGAACGGGTGCGCATCCCCGGCTTCTATGACGGCATCCAGCCTCCGTCGGCGCGTGACCGGGAATTGATGTCCGCCTTGCCCGACCCGGCCGATGAATACAAATCCCGCTATGGCGTGCCGTACTTCATCAAAGGCCTGGCCGGCGGCACGGACTTGAAAATCGAAGAAGTCTTCACGCCCACCTGCACCATCTGCGGCCTGACCAGCGGCTACCAGGGCCCCGGCTCGAAGACCGTCCTGCCGGCGCGCGCTTCGGCCAAAGTGGATTTCCGGCTCGTACCGAACCAGGACCCAAAGGATATTCTGAAGAAACTGCGCGCCCACCTGGATGCCGAGGGCTTCACGGACGTGCAGATCACTGACCTGGGCGGCGACGCCCCGGCCCGCACGGACCCGGATGACCCGTTCATCCAGATGGTGGCGGCGACAGCCAAAGACGTGTTCGGCGTGACCATGACTCTCGTCCCGATGACCGGCGGCTCCGGCCCCAGCCACCCGTTCGTGCACGACCTGGGCCTGCCCGTCGCGACCGGAGGCCTGGGTCACCCCGATGCGCGCGCCCACGCCCCCAACGAAAACATCCACGTGGATCTGTATCTCAAGCACGCCCGCCACATGGCACGCATCATTGGCGAGTTTGCGAAATAATACAGAACATGTTAAAGCGGCTGCGTTCCATCCCGCGTGACCTGGGACTGCAACTCTTTGCGCTTTACCTGTTGTTGATCGTCCCATTCCTGGCATCCCTGCTGGCCTTCGACCAGTTGGTGGGACAGCGCATCCGCGCCGATGTGGAAACCAATGACCTGTCCCTGGTGCGCGCCATCGCGCAGGAGACCGATCACTCCATCAATAACGCGCTCGAAATCGTGCGCGGCCTTTCAACCTATGAGGGAGTCGTCACGGCAGACCAGGCCCAGATGGAAGGACTATTCCGTGTAATCCTGGGCACGCGCCCGGATGTCAACCTGGTCTATCGTCTCGATAACAAGGGGATCATGCTCTATCACTATCCCGTCGGCCCAGGCTCAACGGTCGGCACGGATTTCTCATTCCGTACCTACTTCCAAAGGGCGCTGACCTCCACTGAGCCGTTATTTTCCGAAGGACGCATTTCGCCTACCACCGAACAGGCAGTGGCAACGGCCGTCATGCCGATCCATTCCAACGACGGGAGTTTTCTGGGTGTGGTGGCGACCAATATTCGCCTGGAGAGTTTAAGCCAAACGCTAACGGCCATCACGTCCAAACACCAAAACGAGGAGGGGTTTCAAATCGCGATCATCGATTCCGACCAGCAGATCATCGCTTATCTGGATCGCTCTCTCCTGCTCCACCAGGCTTCAGAACTCATGCCGGACGTGGATCGTCTGGCCTTAAACGGACAGGCCGGAACAGCCATTGCCAGGGATCCTCAGGGAACCGAAAGACTGTACACGTACGCCCCCATCGCTTCCGCGGGATGGGGCGTGGTGGTCAGCCGCCCGACCAATGTGGCTTTTGCCACACAGATCATCCTGCACCGCGTCACCCTGATCGCTACCGTCACCTTCTTTTTGATCGGCCTGGTATTTTGGGTGGCCTTGAACCGGCGCGTGATCCAACCCATCGAACAACTGGCTCCCATTAGTGAAGCGATTGGACAGAACCAGGAGATCGTCGAAGAACGGCGGGCGCGTCTCAAAAAGATGGGCGGACGCCTGGACCAGATCGGCCACCTGATCCGCAGCACCTTCCGCATGGAAGAATCGATCCGGGCGCGCATGCGCGAGCAGGCCACCCTGCTCGAAACCAGCAACGCCGTCGTTTCCACCCTGGACCTGGAAATTGTGCTCAACCGTATCCTGGAACAGGTTGAAAAATTGCTGGATGTGACCATGAGCGCCATCATTGTACGCAATACCGATACAGGCGATTTCCATATCCGCGCCAGCCGGGGACTCTCCAAACAATTCACCGAACAATTGACCATCCAACCATACGATCCCTCTTCTGTGACGGTACGCGCTTTCAACAGCAAGGAACCGATCCAGGTGAGCGATACCGAGAATGATCCATCTTATACACCGCGCCGGGCGCGCGCCCGCGCCGAGGGGTTCCGCTCGGTGCTGGGCATTCCCTTGAACACCAAACACGCCCCGCCGGCAGTCCTGTTGATCTTCCTCCGCGAACCGCACGTTTTCACCGAGAGCGAATTGGGATTGCTGGTCAACTTCGGCAACCAGGCTACGATGGCCATCGAGAACGCAACCCTGTTCGAGCGCAGCGACATGCGTTTGCAGGAACAGACACATCGCCTGGAAGCATTGGTGCAATCCCTGTCGGACGGGCTGATCTTGAGCCGCCCGGATGGCAGGGTCATCTACGCCAACCGCCGCGTGGCCGAACTGGCCAATCTATCCATCGAGGATATCAGCGGTGTTTCGGCGGAAAAGGTGCTCGACCGTATCATCGTCAAGTCCGACGCTCTGCAGGAAATCCGCGCCCGCATCCGGGATGCCATCCACAGCCAGGACGATAGCAAAGTGGAAATCCCAATCGTGGAACCGGACAGGACAATCTATCTGCGGCTGGAGACTTTCGATGTGACCGACTCGCGCGGCATCTCCATCGGGCGCGGCTTCTTCTTCCACGACATCACCGCGGACTATGAACTGGATCGTATGAAGTCGAGCCTGGTGTCCACCGTTTCACACGAGTTGCGCACCCCCCTGGCAGCCATCAAGGGATATGCGTCCACGCTGCTGGCGGAGGACGTGGAATGGGACCACGCCGCGCAGCGCGAGTTCCTGACGGTGATCTCGGACGAATCAGACCGGCTCTCGAACCTGGTCAACACACTGTTGGATCTTTCGCACATAGAGGCCGGGAACCTGAAAATTTCGCCGGTGGAATGCCGGATCGAGGAGGCGGCAGAACACGCATCCCGGCAGGCCCGGCTGGGGGCCGGGGACCAGCTCAAAGTTGAGGTGGAAGCGGAGCTGCCTCCGTTCTTTGCCGATCCGCCCAGAGTCGAGACCATCCTGCGCAACCTATTCGAGAATTCCCTGAAATATGGCGGCGAAGGCGTCGAGATCGAATTGCAGGTGACACTGGAACGGAACGCGTTCGTGTTCCGCGTCAAGGACAACGGCCCCGGCATCCCGCTCGAAGAGAGCCAGCGCATCTTCGATAGCTTCTACCGCGTGGATGACAGCCTGGCGCGCGCGACCAGCGGCGCAGGGCTGGGGCTGGCGATCTGCCGCGGCCTGGTACGCGCCCACGGCGGCGAGATCTGGGTTGAAGCAGTTGAGCACGGAGCCTGCATCGCGTTTTCCATTCCCGTCGTCCATCCACAGCCTGCCGATCAGAGAACATGAATGCAACCACTGTCCTTGTCGTAGATGATGAAAAACCCTTGCGGGATTTTATGCGCCGCAACCTGGAAGTGCGCGGCTACAAAGTCCTGACAGCTTCCAACGGGTTGGAGGCCCTGGCGCTCTTCAACACCGGGAACATTGACCTGGTAATCCTTGATATTATGATGCCGCACCTCGATGGGTTGGAGACCACCCGGCGCATCCGCGAACGTTCAGTCACGCCTATCATCATCCTGACCGCGCTGGACGAAGAGGCCGATAAAGTGCGCGCCTTCGACCTCGGCGCGGATGATTACCTGACCAAGCCTTTTGGTGTGGCAGAATTGCTGGGGCGCATCAAAGCCGTGCTGCGTAGGGCGCACTGGGCCGAGACCGGCACTGCTGCCGAGAGGATCGTGCGCGGCGAGATCGTCGCGGACCTGGAGCGGCATATCGTCACAATTGAAAGTCGTCCGTTGGAATTAACCCCCATCGAGTTCAACCTGCTGGTCTACCTGATGCGCAACGAGGGCAAGTCCCTCAATCATCGCGCCATCCTGCAGCACGTCTGGGGGCCGGAATACGGGAACGAAACCGAATACCTGCGAGTTTACATCGGGAAGTTAAGACAGAAGATCGAGGCCGACCCGCTCAACCCGCGTCACCTGCTGACCGAACGCGGCATCGGCTATCGTTTTGAAGCGTAAGTGTTTTTATACAATCTTTATATTGACCTGGCTCATTTTTAGTTAATTTTTGTGGTAACGGCCTACCATGGATAGAGATGCGGAACCAATGGCCCACATGTTCCGCGATTCGCCTAATCCTATCTATTTGGAGGAACCGAAATGAAACGCTCGCTCTTTGTCCTGTTGTCCCTGATTGTGCTGGCCAGCCTGTCGCTGACAGCCTGCGGCGGCTCCGCGCCCACTCCGACAACTGCTCCCGCTACCCAGGTGCCGACCCAGCCCCCGGCTGCTGCCACCCAACCCCCCGCCCCGGTCGAGAAGACCGCCATCATCGGCTTCACAGCTTCCCTGACAGGCAGCCTGAACGTTGAGTCCACCCGCCAGAATAATGGCCTGAAACTGTGGATAGATCAGGTCAACCAGGCCGGCGGCGTCAAGCTGGCCGACGGCACCATGGTCAAATTCGACTCCAAGTTCTACGACGACGAGTCAAACAAAGACCGCGTCCAGGAACTGTACACCAAACTGGTGACCGAAGATAAAGCCGACTTTCTCATCAGCCCATATTCCTCCGGCTTGGCCGATGCCTCCGCCGTGATCGCCGAACAATACGGCAAGATCATGATCACCACTGGCGCAGCCTCCGATGGCACCTACCAAAAGGGCTACACGCTGGTCTACCAGGCATACACACCCGCCAGCCATTACCTGACTGGCGCGTTGGACATGCTGGCAAATCTGGACAGCACGGTCAAGAAGATCGCCATTGTCCACGAGAACGATAAGTTCTCCACCGACGTTGCGAACGCCCTCCAGACCTATGCCCAGAGCAAAGGCTACGATGTGGTGCTCTTCGAGGGCTACGATACCGGCACCACCGACTTCGCCCCCATCATCAACAAAGTTGAAGCTGCGGCCCCCGACGCGATCATGGGCGGTGGTCACTTTGCGGATGGGCAACAGTTTGCCAAGGCGATCTACGATAAGAAACTGGCTGTTAAGTTCATCTCGTTATTGGTAGCCCCGCCTGAACCAACCTTCGCCGAGATCGGCGATTCGGCGCTCGGCATTGTCGGTCCCAGCCAATGGGAACCCCTGGCTGCCTTTAAACCCGACTACGGCCCAACCGGCGCGGATTTCGTGAGCGCATACAAAGCCGCCTATGGCGAAGATCCTTCCTACCATGCGGCAGGCGGGTACGTGGCCGGCCTCATCCTGCAAAAGGCAATCGAGACCGCAGGGACGCTGGACACCGCCGCCGTCAAGGCCGCCCTCGACGGAATGGATTTGAACACGTTCTATGGGCATATCAAATTCGACACCAGCGCCGAGAACCATGGTCTCCAGATCGGTCACTTGATGGTCTACATTCAGTGGCAGAAGGATGCCAGCGGCAACCTCGTCAAACAGGTTGTGTGGCCGCTGGAAGGAAAGACCGCCGACGCGCTCTACCCGATCCACTAATAACCATAAGCCGTCCCCGCAGGCGCTCGTGTGCCTGCGGGGATGCTGCATATTTATAGAGTTCGATGGAGAAGCGGCATGAATTCTGGCACCCTCCTCACAGCCCTGGTAGATGGATTGCTGATCGGCGTGGTGTATGGAATCGCGACCATGGGGCTGAACCTGATCTGGGGCGTGATGCGCGTCATCAACTTGGCGCACGGTGCGCTCATCGCCCTGGGCATGTTTGGCGTCTATCTGCTTTTCGCCAACCTGGGCATGAATCCATACCTGGCCCTTGTCCTGATTGCGCTCATGGGACTCGTCTCCGGGGTCGTGATCTATTTCATCGCCATCGCACGCATCATTGACGCTCCCCCTTTGTCATCCCTGCTGGCAACCTTTGCAGTCAACATGATCATCATCGGCCTGGCGACCGCCATCTTCACCACGACACCGCGTGCCACAGGCTTCTCAGCCGGGAGTTTTGACGTTGGTCCGCTGACTCTGCAAGGTACGCGTCTGGTAGCCGCCGCCGTGACCCTGGCCGTGACCGGCGCGCTGTATTTTTTCCTGTACCGGACACGCCCCGGCAAATATGTTCGCGCAGTGGCTAATAACCGCGCCGCGGCCGAACTGATGGGTATCCCCTCCTCGCGCATCCTGGCCCTCAGTTTCGGGATTGGCACCATGCTGGCAGCCATTGCCGGTGGATTGATCGCCACATTCTTTTCCTTTACCGTCCTTTCCGGTGACGTTTACCAGTCAAAAAGTTTTGTCATCGCCGTGCTGGGAGGGTTGGGCAATCCGCTGGGAGCACTGTTAGGCGGACTCATCCTGGGCATACTCGAAGGCGTACTCCCACTTGCCATGCCAAACACCTGGGTTCCCGTCATTGAGTTCCTGCTGTTCATCCTGATCCTGTTGATAAAACCCAGCGGTCTCCTTGGAGGCAAAAAATGAAACGATGGTTGAGTCCTGGATTGTGGATTGTATTGGTCATTGTGCTGGCGATAGGGCTCTGGCCCATCCCAGGCCAGAACGCGGCCGCCCGGGAAGTCGGTTTCACGGTCCTGCTGGCAGTTGTGATGGCCATCAGCTTGAACATCATCATGGGCTACACAGGCTATGTTTCATTCGGGCATGTCGTTTTCTACGGGCTGGGTGGTTACGTGGGAATGTACCTGCTCAGCGCCTGGAAGGTCTCACTGCCCCTGGCGGTACTGGGAGGCGGTGCGGCCTCAGCCCTGCTGGCATTCCTACTTGGCAAAGCCATCCTGCGGCTGCGCGGGGCTTACTTTGCCCTGGTGACCATCGGCGTGAACGAAGCCGTCCGAACCTTTATATCGAACTTCAAGCCCTTTGGAGCGTCCACAGGCATCGCATTGCAATTTTCGATCTACAAGAATTATGGC
>JAKANW010000084.1 GCA_021823555.1 Chloroflexota bacterium | reverse complement strand
TTGGTGATGGAACGTCCCGATGTGGAAACGCTGTGGGTGGGTGGAGAAGGCGGCATGGAGGCGGGCTTGGTGAAACGCGCCGATATTCCGTTTACTACCATTCCCGCCGCGGGTCTGCATGGCGTGGGACTGCGCAGCTTGCCCGGCAACGCGGTTAAGCTGGTGCGCGGCTACGCCGCCTCGCGCCACATCCTGCGCGAGTTCCGCCCCGACGCGCTGTTCTTCACCGGCGGTTACCTGGCCACGCCGATGGCGCTGGCCGGAGCACGCATCCCGACCCTGCTTTACGTGCCGGACATCGAACCGGCGCTTGCCATCAAGACCATTGCCCGCTTCGCAGACCGCATCGCGGTGACTGCACCGGACTCGCAGCTCTATTTCTCCGCCTCGGCCCATTTGGTGGAAACCGGCTACCCGGTCCGCCCCGATTTCGGCGATTGGGATCGCACCTCTGCCTATGAGGCGCTTAACCTGACGGAGGACAAGCCGGTGCTCCTGATCTGGGGCGGAAGCCGCGGGGCGCGTTCCATCAACCAGGCGGTGATCAAGCACCTGCCGTACCTGCTCGACTTGGCGCAGGTGATTCACATCAGCGGTGAGTTGGACTGGCCCAGTGTGGAAGCCACACGCGAAGCGCTGCTTGGGCCGCAGCGCCAGGGTTATCACGCCTTTCCGTATTTGCACGAGGAAATGGGCGCGGCGCTGGCGGCGGCGGATCTTGTCATTTCACGCGCGGGCGCCTCGGTGTTGGGCGAGTATCCGCTGCTGGGCTTGCCCGCCATCCTTGTTCCGTACCCGTATGCCTGGCGCTACCAAAAAGTCAATGCCGATTACCTGGCAAAACGCGGCGCGGCCATCGTGTTGGATGACAGCCGCTTGAAGGACGACTTGTTGACACTGGTACAGACGCTCCTGAAAGAGCCTGCCAAATTGAAAGCCATGCGCGACGCCATGCAATCCCTGGCGCGACCGCAGGCGGCCCGTCATATTGCCAGCCAGATCGTGGAGCTGGCCGGAGAGGAACGCCTATGATCAGCCTGATCTATGTTTTCTGGATGTACGTTTGTCTGTTTGGCGTGATCGGATGGTTGCGCGGCTGGGCCAAGGAATTATTGGTGGGATTCGCCGTGGTCGTTTCGCTTACGCTGAACTTTCTGCTGCGCCGCTTTGCCCCGATCATTTCCACGCTGCCTGATGATAACGTCACGTTGTTCTGGATTCGCCTTGTCATTTTGTTTACCTTGGTCTATTTCGGCTACCAGACCGTTATCAGCGTGGCGCGTTTGCAGGCGGGCAGCCGCCGCGAGCGCCTCCAAGACGCGCTCTTCGGGATTTTCCTCGGCGGCATCAATGGCTATCTGGTCGCCGGCACGGCCTGGTATTATCTTGACCAGGCTCACTATCCGTTCGCGGGTGCGATCGTGCCTCCTACCGGCGACCTGGCGACCCAGATCGCGGCCATGATGAATTACATGCCGCCGCACGTGCTGGGCGAACCTGCCATTTACTTTGCATCGGTCATCGTGTTGATCTTCATTCTAGTCGTTTACATTTAACGGGTAGGCCGTCATGACACATGTTCACTTCATCGGCATCGGCGGGACAGGACTTTCCGCCATCGCGCGCCTGCTGTTGGAGATGGGCTACACCGTCTCCGGCTCGGACCGCGCCCTGTCTCCGTTTGCCGAAGCGCTCCAACGCGACGGTGCGACCGTCTACGTGGGCCACAACGCGGCTAACGTCATGAGCGCGGATTGGGTGGTGCGTTCCTCCGCGGTGTCGGATGACAACCCTGAGGTCCAGGAAGCACGTAAACGCGGCATCCCGGTCTTCAAACGCGCCGATTTCCTCGGTCATCTGATGGAAGACAGGACCGGCATCGCTGTGGCGGGTGCGCACGGCAAGACCACCACCACATCTATGATTGCCTGGGTGCTGTTCGCTCTTGGCCGCGACCCGTCGTTCATCGTCGGCTCTACACTGACCAACCTGAAGACCAATGCCCACGCCGGAAAGGGCAAGGTTTTCGTCATCGAAGCGGATGAATATGACCGCATGTTCCTCGGTTTAAAACCGCGCATCGAGGTGATCACCAACATCGAACACGATCATCCCGATTGCTATCCCACGTTCGAGGACATGTTCTCGGCCTTCCAGATCTTTGTCAACCTGCTGCCCTCCGACGGTTCCCTCGTGGCTTGCATTGACGATCCGGCGGCCGCGGCCATCATGAACGATGCGCGCCGGGAAGGCCGGAACGTGCTGGCCTATGGCTTGCAAGGCGAGGCTACGCTCAACAGCCCGCAATGGATGTTGGCGCGCAACTTGCAGCCGAACCGACGCGGCGGGTTCGATTACGAAGCCATCTCTAATTTGTTCCCCGAAACGCAGACCATCCGCGTTTCGCTGCAGGTGCCGGGTAAACATAACGTGCAAAATTCCCTGGCCGCGCTGGCAGTTGCCAGCCTGCTGGGCCTGCCGCCGAAAAAAGTGGCCGAGGCGCTGGGCGAGTTTCGCGGCGCGGGCCGGCGCTTCGAGGTGGCTGGTGAGGTGAAGGACATCACCGTGATCAACGATTACGGTCACCATCCCACCGAGATCAAGGCCACGCTGGCGGCGGCGAGGGCGCGTTACCCCGAACGACGCATTTGGGCTGTTTGGCAGCCGCACACCTACTCGCGCACGCAGACGCTCTTTGAGCATTTCGTGGCTGCTTTCAACGACGCGGACGAGGTGATTGTGACCGAAGTTTACGCGGCGCGCGAGGCTCCGCAGGATTTCACCAGCGCTTTTATCGTCAGTTCCATGCGACATTCCTCGGCCCATTTTGTGGCCGGGTTGAAAGATGTGACAAAATATTTGCTCGACCACCTTCGCCCCGGCGATGTCTTGATCGTCCTTTCCGCCGGGGATGCCGACCAGGTCAGCGCGGAGGTGCTGGCCGGATTGAGGAAGTAGCGCATTTCGCGCTGCAAGTGAGGAGCCATGAAAAAGAAGACCGAGCCTCGCCGCTTCGAATCCGAAACGTTGGGCCTGCCGCCGCTGAAAATGGTGCTGGTTGATACCGACGCGATTCATGACGAAGGATTGACGAAGACTCGCACATTGCGCAAATTAGTCAAGAACATGCAATACCGGAAAGCAGTCGAGAAATTGATCACTCACTTGAAGGAAACGGATTAGCAAAATTTTTCACTGCCCTGAGCGCAGTCGAAGTGCAGTGATAGGAATGATGGGATGATGCCGCAAATTGCCGATTTACGCGCGTTATTTGGAGAGCGGCTGCAAGAGCACGTTTTGCTTGCGCCGTATACCTCCGCGCGCATCGGCGGGCCGGCAGATGCGCTCGTGACGGTCAAATCTGCGGACGAGCTGGCGGAGACAATGATTCGCATTTGGGAATTGCGCCTGCCCTACGTCATTTTAGGCGGCGGGTCGAATGTGCTGGTTGGTGACCGCGGTGTGCGCGGCGTGGTGGTGCTCAACCGGGCGAAGGCGGTCCATTTTGAACGCGGCGACCAGCCTTGGGTCCGGGCCGAAGCGGGTGTGGTGTTTAGCAATCTTGCCAATCGCTGCGCGGCGCAGGGTCTCGCGGGACTCGAATGGGCCGCCACGGTTCCGGGCACGGTCGGCGGCGCGGTGTATGGCAATGCCGGCGCGTTCGGCGGCGACATTGCCGGGAATTTGATCCGCGCCGAGGTTTTGTTCGTACCGGACCGACGCGAAACCTGGCCAGTGGAAAAATTCGAGTACGGCTATCGCACCAGCGTCTTGAAGCGTGGCGCAGCGCAGGCGGTGGTGCTTGCGGCGGAGCTCAGGTTAAAAAACGCAAGTGCGGAGGAAGTCTCTGCTACAATCGCCCAATTCGGTGAACGCCGAAAAGCGACCCAACCGCCGGGCGCCAGTATGGGTTCAATGTTCAAAAATCCGCCGGGCGATTATGCCGGCCGTTTGATCGAAGCCGCCGGTTTGAAAGGCACGCGCATCGGCAATGCCGAGATCAGCCCGGTGCATGGAAATTTTTTTGTCAATCACGGCGAGACAAAAGCGAGCGACATCCGCGCCCTTATCGAATTGACGCAGAAAACCGTTTTGGAAAAATTTGGAATCGAACTGGAATTGGAAGTTGAGTTGATCGGCGAATGGTAACGACGCGTACTTGCGAAATTATTTGATTGCGAGAAGATTGGAATTCATGACTACTACACCCTTCCAAAAACTGCGCGTGGCTGTCCTCTTCGGCGGGCGCTCCGGCGAACATGAAGTTTCGCTCATGTCGGCGCGTTCGGTGATTGCCGCGCTCGATCCACAAAAATATGAGGTTTTCCCGGTGGGCATCACGCACGCGGGAAATTGGGTGATGGGTGAGAATGTTCTCGACTTGTTGGAACAGGGCGAGACCGAAACACTCGATCACGCCTTCATTTTCCCGGAACCCGATCACCCCGGCCTATACGCGATTCGCGCGGCGCAATACGAGAAGGTTTCCGACATTGACGTTTACTTCCCGGTGTTGCATGGAACTTTTGGCGAGGATGGCACGATCCAGGGTTTGTTCGAACTGGCGGACGTAGCCTACGTGGGTGCGGGCGTGGTCGGTTCCTCAGTGGGCATGGACAAGGGTGTCTTCAAAGATGTGATGCGCGCCAACAATATTCCGGTGGTGGACTGGGTAATCCTGCACCGGGCCGAGATCGAACAGGATCTCGAAGCCGCCATTCGCAAGGTCGAAGCACTGGGCGCGTATCCGCTTTTTACCAAGCCGGCCAATCTGGGTTCTTCGGTGGGTATTACCAAGTGCAACAGTCGCGCTGACCTGGGCGAGGGTTTGATGGAAGCTGCAGCCTTCGACCGGCGCATTCTCGTGGAGCGCGGCGTGGTCAATGCGCGCGAGATCGAAGTCAGCGTGCTGGGCAACGATGACCCAGTCGCTTCAGTGCCAGGCGAAGTGCTGCCGAGCCGCGAGTTTTATTCCTACGAGTCGAAATACGTAGACGGCACCAGCGGCCTCCTCATCCCTGCGCCGATCCCCGCGGAGGCCGCGGCGCACATTCGCGAGTTGGCCGTGCGCGCCTACACCGCTATCGATTGCGGCGGTCTGGCGCGCGCCGACTTTTTCATTGAGAAAGAAACCGGCCGCGTGTTGCTCAACGAGCTTAACACCATGCCCGGTTTTACCAAGATTAGCATGTACCCGAAACTTTGGGATGCCACCGGCCTGCCTTATCCGCGCCTGGTGGATCGCTTGATCGAACTGGCCCTGCAGCGCAAGGCCGACCGCGACCATACGGTGCGCGAATTTCGGAGGAACGAATGAGTCCGCGGAAGACGCCCACCCGGGCGGAAGCGGTCCGTCAGCGCCGCAAGCGCGAGGACGAGCGCCGCCTAGTGACGCAGTCGCTGGAACGACCGACTCGCCGCCGGACTGCCGCGCCGACCCCGCCTCCCGCGGTCACGCGCAACGTCAGCGTGGACGCGGCCACGGTGCGTGCTGCGCCCCGGCAGACTCGACAATACGAGGCGATGGCGGCTGCCCCGGTGCGCTCGCTGCAAGCTCCAGCCATGCCGCGTATTCGCATCGGATGGCGGATGCTGTCCTTGTTCCTGGCGCTTCTGCTCAGCGCGGGCGTTTATTTTGCCTTTAGCCTGCCCGAGCTCCAGGTCGGCGGTGTCACATTGAGTGGTAACACATTCCTCGGTGCGAACGAGGTCAATACCGCACTGGGCTTGAATGGCACGCCCATTTTTCTCGTTGTGCCGGAGGATGTGAAGAACGCGCTGCGATTAAACTTCCCGGAAATTTCCGCGGCAACCGTGACGGTCGGTCTGCCGAACGTGGTGAACGTCACCATCACCGAGCGCCAGCCGGTTGTCCGCTGGGAGCAGGGGAATTCCTACACTTGGCTGGACGCGGATGGAATCGCCTTCCGTCCGCGCGGCGACGCGCCCGGCCTGGTGGTGGTCAAAGCGTCGGATACGCCCCCCGCCGGCCCAAAGTCTGATAGCGACCCGCTGGCGCCCACTCCGTTCGTCGCGGCGGATATTGTCAAGACGGCGCGCTTGCTGGCTCCGTATGCTCCGCAAGGTTCTAGTCTCTTGTACGATTCAAAGTATGGCATTGGCTGGGTGGATGCGCGCGGCTGGACGGTTTGGTTTGGGTCGAGTTCCGATCAATTGGATATGAAACTGCGGGTGTATATCGTGTTGGTGGAATCGTTGAACCAGCGCGGCATTGCCCCGCTGATGATCAACGTGGCGTACCCCGACGCTCCGTATTATCGTCTTGGACAGTAGCATGGAAGAGATTGTTGTTGGAATAGACGTAGGCACGACCAAAATATGCACGCTCGTTGGACGCGTGGAGGAGAATCAAGCCATCCGCATCCTCGGCGTTGGCATCGAACCTTCGGAGGGCATCAAGAAGGGTAACATCGTGGATGCGAATGCCGCCACGCAAGCGGTCACGCGTTCAGTGCGGCGCGCCGAGCAGACCTCCGGCTTGGAGATCACCAGCGCGCTGGTGAGTCTGGCCGGCGCGCATGTTTCCTCGGTCAACAGCCGCGGCGCTGCGCCGGTGACGGGCGGAATTGTGGATGCCTACGACGTGGTGCGCGCGCTCGACCAGGCGCGGGCCATTGCGATTCCCCCGGACCGCGAAATTGTTCACGTCATCACGCGCGGATTCTCCATCGACGGGCAGGATGGCATCCGCCAGCCGCTGGGCCTGCACGGTTACAAAATGGAAGTGGAGACGCACATCATCACCGCCTCCGCGGCCACCGTGGACAACCTGCGTCAGTGCGTGGGCGCGGCGGGCGTGAAGGAAATGCAGTTCGTGCTTAATCCGCTGGCCTCCGCCGAGGTGACGCTTACCCCGCAGGAACGCGAAATGGGCGTGGCCGTCTGTGACATCGGCGGCGGCACCACCGATCTGGCGATCTATGTGGATGGCGACGTGTGGCACACCATGGTACTGGCGGTGGGCGGCAATCACATCACGCAGGATATTGCCCACGGCCTGCGCCTGCCTATCCCACAGGCGGAGGAGATCAAGAAACAACAGGGTCATGCGCTACGCAGTGAGGTTGGCCCAGAGGAATATTTTGCCATCCGCCCGTTTGGCGAGGAAAAAGCGGTGCAGATCAACCGGCAGGACTTGGCGCACATCATCCAGGAACGCGTGGAAGAAACGTTCCGGCTCATTTTGCAGGAGATCAAACGTTCCGGTTACGATGGTCTTTTGCCAGCCGGTTTGGTGTTGACCGGCGGAACGTCGATGTTGCCGGGCATCAAACGTGTTGCTTCAGAGGTCCTCGGCATGCCGGTGCGCTCCGCACAGCCTGAGAATTTGGTTGGCTTGGTGGATAAATTAAATTCCCCCGCGTATTCCACCAGCGTTGGCCTGCTGCACTGGGCCGTCAGTATGCAGACAGAGGAGCAGATTGGCCGCGGCCGCAAACGCCGCGTGAAGAAGAAAGGAGAGAAGACCGTGCCGTTATCTGGAATTAAAGAGTTGTTCAAGAGGTTGCTGCCTTAAGTCGCTCTCTCGTCCCCGGCCCTTCCCCCAGAGGGGGAAGAGAGTCCCCTCTCCCTTTGGGAGAGGCCAGGGTGAGGGAAGTACCTTTTACCCTTCGTGTAATTTCTGTTTGCCTGTATAATTTCGAAAGGAGAAGCTCATGGACTCAAATAAACCCTCCCAATCGTTGCACACTGAATCGTTTGCCCGTATTAAAGTAATTGGCGTTGGAGGCGGTGGATCGAATGCAGTCAACCGCATGATGGATGAAGGCCTGCAAGGTGTTGAATTTATCACCGTCAACACCGATGCGCAGGCGCTCATGTTGTCAAAGGCGCCCATGCGCGTCCGCATTGGAGACAAGTTGACCCGCGGCCTGGGCGCGGGCGGCGATCCCGAGGTCGGGCGCAAAGCCGCTGAGGAAACCTCCGAGGAACTATACAATGTGCTCAAAGGTTCCGACATGGTCTTCGTCACTGCGGGCATGGGCGGCGGCACAGGCACCGGCGCGGCGCCCATCGTGGCGCAGATTGCCAAGGAATCCGGCGCGCTGACTATCGGCGTAGTGACGCGTCCATTTACATTCGAAGGGATGCGTCGTATGCAGGGTGCAGAACAGGGCATTAGCAAACTCAAGGAACATGCCGATACCCTGATCGTCATTCCGAACGACCGCCTGCTGCAACTGGCTGACAAGCGTGCCAGCCTGCAAGATTCCTTCCGCATGGCGGATGAAGTTTTGCATCAGGGCATTCAGGGCATCTCCGAACTCATCACCACCCCCGGCTTGATCAACCTCGATTTCGCTGATGTGCGCACTATCATGGGCGAGGGCGGCGCGGCTCTCATGGCGGTTGGACGCGGCGAAGGCGACGAACGCGCCCGCAAGGCAGCCGAAGAGGCCATCTCCAGCAAATTGCTCGACATTACCATTGACGGTGCACGCGGCGTGTTGTTCAACGTCACCGGCGGGCCGAATCTGACCCTGTTCGAGGTCAACCAGGCCGCAGCTATCATCCGCGAGACGGCCCATCCGGATGTCAACATGATCTTCGGCGCCGTCATCGACCCGAACATGGGCGACGAGATCCGCTGTACCGTGATCGCCACCGGCTTCGAACGC
>JAKANW010000083.1 GCA_021823555.1 Chloroflexota bacterium | reverse complement strand
CACATTTATCGCACCACGCATGTGGGGTTATTTCCGGCGGGGATTTCACCGTACGGAATGTTCGATGCCAGCGGCAATGTGTGGGAGTGGACCGCCAGTTGGTATAAAGCATATCCGGGACAAACGGAGGATCAATCGAAAGAATATGGTGAAAAGTACCGCGTCGTGCGCGGCGGCTCCTGGTTCAACGATCATTGGTTCGTCCGCTGTGCGGGCCGCGGCAGGTTCGTTCCCGGTTACTTCGACGACGATGTCGGGTTTCGTTTAGTTTCCCCTGGCTCTGATAGTTCTGATTCCTGATTGCTGGTTGCTGATTGCTGAAGGCTGAATTCTGAAAATATCAGGATGGCAGCCGCGCTCAGAAGCAGGGAGTCAACCTCCCGCCGTAAGGCGGGTCGCCCAAAAAATTCCCGCTTCTCACTCCATCGCCGGCAGCGCCTCCATGCCGGCCTCCCTGGCGAGACTCTCCACCAGGCGGCGGAGTTCGGCCTGCTGGGCAGGCTCCAGCTCCGGGCGCCGGTAGGAGGCGAGCAGTTGCCTCGTGCGGACTTTGGCGCGGGCGAAGGTGTCCAACCCGCCGCCATCCTGCCAGCCGCGCACCGAGTCGCGGTCAATGACCGGGCTGGGCAGGTACTGTTCCTTCGCAAATAGGTCGCGCGTGGCTCGCTGCTTGAGAAAATCCCCCTTGAAATTGATGCCCTCGAACAGTTCCGTTGCCAGCGTCTCGGTCTGGACCTTCATGCCGTCCAGCAGGCGGCGCGCCATCGAGATGGCCTCGGCGTCCACCACCAGCTTTTCGGGACTCTGGCAGGCCAGGAAGTCCAACATGCCCGCGCCGGAGATCATGTTGATGCCGGTCAGCGCGCCGACCAGGGCGGTCATGCCGCTCTCGAGGCCGGCCTGCGCATCCACCAGCTTGGCGTCGGTCGTGCCTAGGTAGGCGTGGGTGGGAATATCCAGCGACTTGCCGACCAGCGCGTAGGAACTGTCAATCATGGCGGTTTCGATGGCGCCCATGGGTGTGCTGCCTTTGCGCATGTCGAAGATGGCCGGCGCGCCGCCCCACACGATGGGCGCACCCGGTCCCGCGGCCTGGTGGATGGTGATGCCTGCCAGGCATTCGGCCGCGTGCTGCGTGACTGTGCCCAACAAGGTGACCGGCGCGACCGCGCCCGCCAGCGGCATCGAAACGATCTCCGCCGGGACGCCCGCCCGCGCCAACGCCATCAGGTTGCTGGCGCCAAAGTCGCTCCAGATCAGGGGCGGCGACGGGCACACATCGAACACAGCCTGCGGCTTTGAGCGCAGCGCCTCGCGGCTGCCCGCAAAGATGGCCAGCATGTCCAGCATGGTCTCGATGGTGCCTTTGCTGAATGCGCCCGTGACCACCGGCTTCTCCGAAAACATCAAAACCACGTACAGGCGGTACAGGTCGCCGATGCTCTTGGGCGCATCGTTGCACACCACCGCGGTGGACTGCGCGTCCATCTGGGGCAGCATCTCGGCCACCTTCACGATCCGTACCAGGTCGCGCGTTTCGGCGGGACGATGCTCGAGCGTCTCCGGGTCGAGGATGTGGACTCCCGAAGAACCTGGATCAAAATGAACCGCCTCGCCTCCATAGCGGACCTTTGGGCTGCCGCGCCGGTCGAAGACGGTAAACACAGCCGGAACCGTTTCCAGCGCGCCCCGGATGGTTTTCTCCGGTATGCGGACGATCTCGCTCCCTTCCTCAACTTGCGCGCCGCGTTCAGCCAGCAGTTGGCGCGCTTCGGCGCTCTGCACTTTAATGCCCGGCTTCATCATCAGTTGAAAGGCTTCATCCAGAATGCGGCTGACTAATTCGGGGGTGAGCAGGGACAGTTTGGGTTGCATCGATTTCCTTTTCCGCTGCATCGATGTCATTGCGAAGGAGCGAAGCGACTGAAGCAATCTCATGGCTTACATGAGTCATAACGTTACTTGAAATGAGGAGATTGCTTCGCCGCACTCGCCATTTGAGGCTCGCAGCTCGCAATGACATCAGGAGCGAAGACTATTTTTCAATGATTTTGTATTTTGCAAAAGCAGAACTTACACTACTTCCTTTTCTTCCGCGGCGATGATCTTATCCATCTCGGCGCGCATCTTCTCGTCCAGCGGATCGGGCTGGTGCTCGGCCAGGATCTTGCGCGCCTTGGACAGCGCCCAGTCGCGTCCGTCATCTTTCTTGCTCTCCCATTCGTTGTACGGGCGGCGATCCATGAACTGCGGCAGGAACAGGTCGCGCATGTGTTGGCGGGTGTGTTTCTGTGCCAGGAAGTTGCCGCCCGGCCCCACCGCCGCGATGGCATCCAGGGCCAGTGTGTCGTCATTGACTACGATGCCCTGCATCATCTTGTGGATGATGGAGAAGATCTCGGCATCCATCATCATCTCGGCAAAGGACCAGATGCGGCTGCCGTGCAGGAAGCCCAGTCCCAGCAGCATATCGGACATGACCAGGCTGGCCATGAAGGTAGACAGGCTGTTCTCGAGTCCCGCCTGCCAGTTGGGTTCCTTGGCGCCAGTGGCAAACGATCCCATCGAGAGCGGCAGGTTGTAATAATCGGCCAGCACGTTGGTGGCCGCGCCGAACAGGAAGTCCTCCGGGCCGCCGCCGGTATACGCGCCGTTGCGCGGATCGGAGGCGGTCTGCGCCGCGGCGTAGAAGACCGGCGCGCCCGGGTGCGCCAGTTGAAGCATGGCCGTGGCCGCGATCACTTCAGCATTGCCCACTGCCAGGTTGCCTGCCATCGTGGCGGGACCCGTTGTCAGGCAGGCCGCCATGGTCATGAAGCCGGTCGGGAGGCCGACTTCGGCGGCCAGCAGCGCCGCATCCAACGAGCCGCCGTCGTGTCCCAGCGGGGAGGCGCTGCACTGCATCAGCGAGAGCATCGGCCGCTGGCGCAGGTTCTCTTTTCCGCCTGCGAGCAATGCAGCCATCTCGATGGCAGCGCGCGCCTCGCGCTGGTTGTAAATGGACTCGGTCTGTACGTGCTTGGTCGAGTTTTCCCAGATGGCCTTGATCTCATGCAGGCCGCGCGTTTCGGGTGGCGTATCCTGGGCGGAGACGGGCACCCAGTGGAAAGCCACCTCCTCGGTCGCATCGGCGAGGCGGGCGATGTCGGCCACATCCTGGAGTTGGGACGTGCGCCGCTGGCCGGTCTGGATGTCAATCACTTCCACGCCGCAGCCGTCTGTGCCTACGTAGACGTGGTTGCCGTCCAGCGACAAGTCCTGCTGCGGGTCACGCGCCGCCAGCGGGTAAACGGGCGGACAGGTTTTCAGCGCCTGCTCGATCAGCTCGGCTTTGGCGCGCACGATCATCTTCTCATGATCCACGCTGGCCCCGTGCGCTTCCCACACCGCCAGGGCGTTCTTCGATGGGAATCTGACCCCAACCTTTTCGATGATCCATAAGGTGGCGTCATGGATCTTCTTGACTTCTTCAGGCGTCAAAATATCCAATCGCAATTTGGGGTTGGTGATTGACTTAATATTTTTAGACATGCAGCCCTCCAGATTGAGTCAGCGAGTTAACGAGTCAGCGATTCAGCGATTCAACGATTCAGCGATTCAACGATTCAGCGATTCAATGATTCGGCGAGTCAATTGTTCGCTGACTCGCTGAATCGTTGACTCGTTTTCATTTCCCTAGTAACTGCTTCGCCACGGCCACGGCCCCGATGGCATCCTCAGAGTAGCCGTCGGCCTGGATTTTCTGCACCCAGTCGCGGGTCACGGGCGCGCCGCCGACCATCACTTTGAAGCGGCCGCGCAGTCCCTCTTTCTCCAGATCCTCGATCACCTCGCGCTGTTTGACCATGGTGGTCGTCAACAGCGCGCTCATGCAGATCAGGTCGGCGTTCACTTCCAGCGCCTTGCCGATGATCTTCTCCGGAGAAACGTCCACGCCCAGATCATAGACCTGGAAGCCGGATGCGCTCAGCATGGTGCCCACCAGCGATTTGCCAATCTCGTGGATGTCGCCTTCCACCGTGGCCAGCACCACCTTGCTCAGCATCTTGCGTTCGGTGCCGCGCTTCATCATCTCCGGCTCCAGCACACTCACCGCGGCCTTCATGGCCTCGCCCGCCATCACCAGTTCCGGCAGGAAGGCTGTCCCGCAGGCGAATTGCTCGCCGATCACGTTGACGCCTTTGACAAAGCCTTCGGTGATGGCGGTCAGCGGGTCCATGCCGAGCTGGATGACCCTTTGCGCCAGTTCGGCCGACTTGTCCGAATCCCCGTCGAGGATGCTCTGCGCCATTTCTTGAAACAATTCGTCCGTCATTTTGCCTCCGAAGTACTTTGAATTAAGGGCAGCATTTGGCGTTCCTGCTCGCGCAGTCGTTCGCCGGGAATGCCCAGTAAAGTTTCCAAATCCTTGCCCAGGTGCAGGACATGCAGCCTGGCTTTCTCCGCCGCCGCATCCGCATCCCCGTTTGACAACGCTTCGACCAGAGCGCGGTGCTCATCCTGTTCGCACCTCAGGCTGGCGCTCAACAATTCGGGATGGTGGAACATGGCTTCGTACAACATCCAGTCCGGGAACGAGTTGGCAACGATACTGTACAGTTTGGATAGCAGCCCGTCCCCCGAGGCTTCCGCGATGGATTGGTGGAAGGCGCGGCTTAATTGGCGCGCATGGGACATGTCCTTCAGTGTGACCTGACTCTGCATCTCCTCCACGATTCGGGACAAAGCCTGCACCTGTTCCCGTTTCATGTGCGTTGCCGCCGCCCGGGCCGCCGCGCTTTCGAGCAGCAGCCGCATCCCGTAGGCCTCCACGATTTCCTCTTGCGACAGTTCCAGCACGCGCACGCCCCGGTAGGGGACCCGTTCCGCCAGCCCCGCCGCCACCAGCAAGTCCAGCGCCTCGCGCACAGGTGTCATGCTCACGCCCATTTGCGAGGCGATCTCTTCCTGTCGCAGCCACTCGCCGGGCGCGTACGTCCCCGCAATGATGCGTTGATGTAGCGCCTCGAAGATTTCCTGTTTCAAGGGCCTGTGTTGAAGCAAATCAGTGGAGAGTTCCATGATTGTATATTATATATAATTTTGGAGGATTTAAAAGAGTGCGTTTGTCACGAAATTGCCGCTAGAAAGTAATTTGACGGCCAAACTGACAAAAGAACTTCGCGCTGAGCGGAGCGCAACGCAGTCGAAACGCCAGTTTGAAACTATGCGCTCGTGTTTCGACTGCGGCCTGGCGGCCCCCGCTCAAGGCGAAAGTATAGAGAGCAATTTATGGCGCTGGCAACACATCCCAGGGATTGATCTTGACCGTGGCCGTCATGATCTCGAAGTGCAAGTGCGGGCCGCTGGAACGGCCGGTGCTGCCCACCGCGCCGATAGCCGCGCCCTGGCCAACGCTTTGTCCGCAACTGACGTAGATCTGGCTCAAGTGGCCATACAGGGATTGGAAGCCGTCCCCGTGGTCGATCATGATCATGTTACCGTAGCCGTAATTGTTCCAGCCGGCGTAGACGATCACGCCGCCGTCTGTCGCATATACACCCTCGCCGAGATTCCCGGCTAAATCAATGCCGTAGTGGTTGATCTTGGGGGTGTAATCGAAGCCGGACAGGTAATGCTTGGCTGTTGGGTAGATAAACGTCCCGGTGCCAATCGCGCCGCCTGCCACTGGGTCACAGACACCCGGTCCAAGCACGCGTGCATAGGCGGCGTTCTCACGCGTCACGCCCAGGGGAGCGCTCCACGAGACGAACTGGCGCGTCCCCCCCGGCACGATCACATCCGTCCCGGGTGCGATGTTTGGGTTGGCAAAATCGCCGATCGCGTTTGGATCCAGGTGGTTGCCCGGAAAGTTCACGATCTCCTCTGGCTCGACCCCAAAGTATTTGGCGACCCCGTTCAATCCGTCCCCCTTTTGCCATTCGTAATAAGTGCCATCTACCGGCAGGATGGTCAGTTCCTGTCCGGCCAACAAGTTATGCGGGTCATCCAGTAACGAGTTGTAATTTGCAAAGAGAATGGATTCCGGTTTCAACCCGAACTTTTCGGCGATCCCAATGACGCTATCCCCGGTCTGCACAGCATATTTGAGAATGTCCTGTCGTGGTCGTTGCGGGATGACGGTATGGATATCGGCCTGGCGCAGGATTCCATTGGATAACGGGTCCAGCACCACCGGCGCGGGGATGGATTCCACCAGGGCCGCTTCAGTCGGAGCTGCAGGCTGTGTCGCCGCCGCGCCCCCAATATTGAGCGCTCCCATGTGGGTAAAGGTTTGCAGTAACCAGATGACCACTCCAATGGCCAGGATGGACAGCACGTTCGTGCTGACACGCAGCATCGACTCGCCCAATCCCATGTGCAGCAGGGCATCTGTCAGGCGCGAGAAGAGTCCCGGCTTGCGCGCAGACAGGGCCTCAATCGCCTCTTCGTTTTTCTTTTTTGCTTCAAAGGAGTTATTGTCCATACGAATAATCAAGCTCCGTGAATCATCATAACAGGCTGTTTTGTCTCCCGTCAAGCCGCCTGCACAAACGCCAATCCTGTGTTACCCCACCGATTCGCGAACGCCTGGATAGCGCATGTGCATGAGAGTGAAGACAACCAACAAGAAGCCGCTGCTGGCCAGGGCAGTAATGGGAATGTTCCAAACCTGGACCATCCAGCCGATCAATAGGCTGCCCAACGGAGCAATGCCCTGCAAGGCCCACAGATATGTGCTGAAAACCCGCCCGCGCAGGTTGTTGGGAACCTGGATTTGGATCAATGTGTTCATGGTCGCCAGCTGGGTCACGGAACCCCAGCCCATGATGACTACCAGGATAGTCGCGGGCCACAGGCTGCGCGGGAAAGCGATGCCGAACATGGCCAGCATAAACGCATATTGGCCGATGACCAAAAGCTGTCCCTTTCTCCGGTAGGTGCTATTGGCTGCCAGGAAGAAGGCGGCGACCAGGGCGCCGACTCCCTGCGCGGTATAAAGGGCGCTGGTGCGAGCTGCGATGGCGGCCTGGGTATCGTTTATTTGTTTAAGAACATCCGTTGCTACAACGGGGATCTGCTGCAGGAGCGGAAAAGCGAAGACGCCCAGCAGACCCGCGATCACGATGATCAGGGCCACTTCTGTGTTGCCGCGAATATAACGAAAGCCCTCCGAGAGATCGTGCCGCAGGTCATGGCGTTCTTCAGTGAGCTCCTCCTTGAAGCGTGCCTGGACGAAGAGTAAGCCGATGATGACGAATAAATAACTGATCCCGTTTGCCAGGAATGCCCAACCTTCTCCCTCGTTTTGGATCAATAGCAAGAAGGGCGCGGTCAGGGAAGGGCCTAACACGCGCGCCGCGTTGAAGATCGTGGACTGGAGGGCGATGGCGTTGGGCAAAGATTCCCGTCCGACCAGCTCGATCAACATGGCCTGGCGGGCGGTGATCTCGAAGGCGCTGGCAGTGCCCAGGACAAGCGCCAGCACAACGATGTGCCAGATTTGAACCATTCCGCTCAAGGTCAGGGCGGACAGAACCAAAGCCTGTATCATCATGACGACCTGCATTATGATGACGGCCTTGCGTTTATCTAAGTGCTCGATCAACACGCCGCCTGGCAGCGCCAGGAAAAATGTCGGCAGGGAGCCAGCCGCGGCGATCAGACCCAGGTCCAATGGACTATTGCTCAAACGGTAGGCCAAATACGGCTGGGCTGTGTTCTGCATCATGGTGCCGATCAGCGAGAAGAACTGCCCGACCCAGAAGATGGTAAAGTCCCGCGAGGTCAGCGCGGGGAAGCGGTTGATGAGGGCGGTTTTCATGGAGGGGATACGCGTAATACGCGCCGCGTGTTGCGTAATGTGTCAGTGCCTATGCGGGGACGACCAGTTGAGGGTTATCGTTGGCGGGGGCGTTGACCAGGGTCGAGACGGGGTGGGCGGCCATCTCGTCGGCGGGGAAGGGCTTGAGTAACGGTTGCAGGCTTTCGGGAGTCCGAGGCGCAGGATCCAGCCATTGAGCATAGTCGGATGGATGCAGGATCACAGGCATGCGGTTATGCAGGGTCGCCATCAGTTGGTTGGGTTCAGTGGTGATGATGGCGGCGGTGCGCAGGGAGCCGCCGTCGGGGGAGTTCCATTCGTCCCACAATCCGGCAAAGGCAAAGGGCTGGCGGGATTTGAGGAAGATGAAGTGCGGCACTTTGGTCTTCCGGCCGGGCCGCGCCTGCCACTCATAAAAGCCATCGGCCAGGATGAGGCAGCGTTTGTATTTGAAGCCACCGCGGAAGGACGGTTTTTCGCCCAGCGTTTCGGCGCGGGCATTGATGAGACGCTGGCCAATGGCCGGGTCTTTGGCCCACGAGGGGATCAATCCCCAGATGAAGAAATCGGCTTTGTTCTTTGCGTCGTTGGGGATGGCGAGGATGGGCTGGGTGGGGGCGATATTGAAGCGCGGGGCAAACTTTGGGGGAAAAGTATATTCACCAAAGGCGTCTTGTAATTCAGCAAGGTCAACGGTTAAAGTAAATCGTCCGCACATGGTACCTCGATTCAGCGAGTCAGTGAAGCTGCAAATTATTTTCTCAGTTTCCTGAAATCGCCATCGCGCAAGGTGACGCCGGTGGCATCCAGGTGTTCAAGCAAAGCCTGTGCGTATTTGCGGCTGTGGCTGAAAAGGTCGCGCACT
>JAKANW010000082.1 GCA_021823555.1 Chloroflexota bacterium | reverse complement strand
AGGTTCATCTGTTGGTACTGGCAGCTATAAGGTCCAGTGTGCCCCGCTGGATGAATTGTTGAGCGATATCAAGCCAACCTTTATCAAGATGGATATCGAAGGCGCAGAGCCGGATGCTTTGCTCGGCGCGAAAAAAATTATTGAAAAGCAAACGCCTGTGTTGGCTATATGCTTGTATCATGCGCAAGAGCATCTTTGGCAAATCCCTCTGTTGCTCCGCTCGTTTAATGTCAAGTATGATCTTTTCCTGCGAAGGTATGCGGATGAATGTTGGGAAATTGTGTGCTATGCGGTTCCCAAAACCCGTCTGATCATCTAACTCCTTGGAAGGAGAAGGATTATGAAAAAAATCAGTGTTGTAACTATTTGCTACAACGAAGAAGGCAACATTCGGGAATACTATGACCAGGTCGTAGCCATTTTTAATAAATTGGCCGATCGTTATACTTATGAAATTATTATTGCAGACAACGCTTCCACCGACAATACTCCGCAAATTCTACGGGAAATTGCAGCTAAGGATAAAAACTTTAAAGTAATCTTCAATTCGCGCAATTTTGGGGCCAACCGCTCGGGGAACAATGCTTTTCGGCAGGCGTGCGGGGATGCAGCCATCCTGATGGTATCTGATTTACAAGATCCTCCGTCCTTGATCCCTGAGTTCCTCAAAAAGTGGGAGCAGGGTTATAAAGTAGTAATGGGCGTAAAGAATCAAAGCGAGGAGGCTTCGCTCTTTTACACTTTGCGTTCCTTATACTACTCTGTGCTTGAGAAGATGGCGGACATAAAACTCATCCGACATTTCACTGGGTTCGGCCTTTATGATAAGCAGATTCTAGATATCTACAAAAGCTTGAACGACCCTTATCCGTATTTCAGGGGGTTGATTTCCGATATCGGTTTTACTCCTGTGATCGTTAACTTTATACAACCTGTCCGAAAGCATGGAAAAAGCAAAAGCAATTTCCTGTACCTGTACGAAGAAGCAATGCTGGGGATAACCAGTTACACTAAGATGCCCCTCCGCCTGGCTACAATTGTGGGATTTGTCGCTGCACTCGTCAGCTTCCTGATTGGGATATTCTACTTGATATACAAATTGATCTTTTGGAGCAGTTTTTCGTTAGGCATAGCTCCGGTTGCGATTGGCTTGTTCTTCTTCGCTTCCATACAGTTAATTTTCCTGGGCGTAGTCGGCGAATATATTTCCACAATGTATGTTCATGTTCTCCACCGGCCGCTGGTCTATGAAAAAGAACGGATCAATTTTTAATTTGTCTACAAACTACTTCCCTCCCGCGGCAGATGACCTCACGCCTGGAAATGATGCACAGAAAAAGACTAACCGCCCGTCTTGGTTAATTTTATTTTCCATTGTCCTTGCAGCAATACTTCTTTATTTCACCCTGCGTGGTCTCGATTGGAGTGCCTTCTGGGTAACTATCAAGACTGGACATTACGAGTTCCTTCTGCTGACCATCCCAATTTCATCAGCTACTTATTTTATTCGCGCTTTACGTTGGAGCGTCCTGGTGCGTTCAGGGGAAAAGGTGCCAGTCTCATCTGTCTTTTGGGCTAACATGGTCGGTTACATGGGAAATGCCTACCTGCCGGCCCGGGCTGGCGAGCTGTTGCGTTCAGCCTTTTTAGGGGAGAAAAGCGGATTGGGTACCAGTTTTATACTTGCCACTGCGTTGACGGAGCGGTTGCTGGATGTCGTCGCCCTGGTGTTTATTGGATCCGTATCCTTGCTCCTGCAAAAAGATATGTCTTTATGGCTGGCGAACTCCGTGCGCGTGATGGCAATGGCCGGCTTTTTGGGGTTGGCTTTTATTGTTGTTGCGCCATTCCAGGAGAAATTGATTCTGCGCATTTTGAACTGGCTGCCGTTGCCTGACAAAATTTCAAAAATCATCACCGATCAGGTTAGCCGTTTTCTGGTTGGGATGCGCTCCCTGCAAAATTGGCGCAGGTTGGTGATCTTCATTTTGCTGACCGCTCTCATCTGGTTGGCTGATGCGACCACTAACATGGTCGCGGTGAGAATTATTTTGCAGACTTTAAACATCGGCCAGGCCTTGATCCTCCTCGCGGCCCTTGGTTTGTCCAGCGCCATCCCTTCCACGCCTGGTTACGTCGGCGTGTATCAGTTCGTTGCCGTTACCGTGCTTGTTCCTTTTGGCTTTTCACGTGCCGATGCGTTGGCTTACATTCTCATCAGCCAAATTCTGAACTATTTGGTGGTCAGTTTTTGGGGGCTTCTCGGGCTTTGGCAAATCAACAAGAGCAAAAAACTTTCCGGATCAAGAATAGAGCCAGAAATACCTTAGAAAGTGTTTTGAAATTCATAAATATGCTTGGTCGTGTCATTCTGAGCGACCGCAGGGAGCGAAGAATCTCGTTTTTAACCAAATCTTGCCTGAAAATCCGAGATCTTCGCCGCTCGGGTCTTGATACGCTCCGTTGCTCGAACGCCAGCAGCTCGAAATGACACATTGAATTTGAACACTGAATTATCACCGCAAATTATCCTGCGCTCGCGACTCGAACTTCTTGCGGCCTAACAGACCAGCCCCATCCGTTGGTCCCAGGGCCGGCTTTCTTACTCTTACCGGCTATAGCGTTTTTTCAGCAGAGGCTTCGCCTTGGCTGCCGGGGCGGTCGCTGACCGTGACGGCAATCCATACGTCGGCGCCCGCGGCGACGGCTGCCGTAGCGATGGAAGAAAATCATGGTATCCCTGAGGGGACATGCCAACGGACGATATTACACTGTTTTTTGGGAGTGCATCATAAGCTCATCATAAGTACGTCATAAGCGCATGATAAGTAACTTTCCCGCGTAACGGAGGTGTTGGTAATAGTTGGCAGGTTCTTTTTACAATATTCCACTCTGAAAATCTTGGCAAAAGGCCGGACAAAATTGTAAGATCACTCGTCACGACAGAACTGAGAGGTTGTCACTGCAATCTATTGAAACAATCTCCTTGAAAGCAGGGAGATTGCTTTGGGAAGACCTCCTCGCAGGAGTTGTCACTACGAGCCTCTGGCGAAGCAGTCGCTTCTACGGTGAATATTAGCTCAGGCGCTTTTTTCCCTTTATAATAAATCCTCTGCTCAAAAATAAGGAGTACTTCATGCAATTCTCGCCCGTTCTCTCTCCATTGACCAGGTCCCTGGTCTATCTCTATCTCGATCCCGGTTCCGGTTCGATCATTATCCAATTGGCCATTGCCGCCGCATTGGGGTTGGGGATCGTGCTGCGCACCCAGTGGGGCAAAATCAGGAAACTGTTCAGCAAGAAAAACAAGGATAACGAAGAGGCAGATTCCGAAGAATGAGCGATCAGACTCAACTGAGCGCCTCCTTCCGCGATCCCAGCGGCTTCCTTTTTACTCGGGATGGCACCCTGTTCCGGCAGGTCAACCAATCGTACGCCCCGGACTATACCCTGCTCATGGAGTCCGGGCTGTACGATAAGTTGATTAAAGCTGGTTTGCTGATCCCTCACCAGGAAAGTGACATTGCCCCTGCCGAACCCGACCTGGCATTCAAGGTCATCCAGCCGGATCGGGTTCCCTTTATTTCCTATCCGTACGAATGGCCGTTCTCTCTCTTGAAGGATGCGGCCCTGGCGACATTATCCATTCAAAAACGCAGCCTCAAGGCCGGCCTATCGCTCAAGGATGCCAGCGCCTACAATATCCAATTGGTCAATGGGAAGGCTGCCTTGATCGACACACTCTCTTTTGAGAAGTACCAGGAGGGCACTCCCTGGGTGGCGTACCGCCAGTTCTGCCAGCATTTTCTCGCTCCCCTGGCCTTGATGGCCTATACCGATATACGCCTCAGCCAGCTCATGCGCGTTTATATTGACGGTATCCCTCTTGACTTAGCCTCCCGGTTGCTGCCGCCTCGCACCCGTTTTAACTTTGGGTTATTAACCCATATTCACATTCACGCCCAGGCGCAGCAGAAGTATGCTGTCCAGGCCCCCAAAGCACCCCGATCCTCCCTCGCCAGGATGAGCAAGGAGGCCTTAATGGGGTTGATCGAAAGCCTGGAAGGCACTGTCAAGAAACTGGAATGGAGGCCTGGCGGCACCGAGTGGGGGGACTACTACAACATGACGAACTATTCGGGGAGCGCTTTCGACCACAAAAAGGAACTGGTCTCTGCCTGGGTGGAACGCCTCCAGCCCGCTTCTGTCTGGGACCTGGGAGCCAATGACGGCACCTTTAGCCGCCTCGCCAGCTCGAAGGGGATCCTTACCGCAGCCTTTGATATTGATCCAACTGCCGTGGAGAAGAACTACCGGCAGGTCAAATCAGGCAGGGAACAAAACCTGGTTCCCCTGGCGCTCGACCTGACCAATCCCAGCCCGGCCATTGGCTGGCATAACCGGGAACGGGATTCCCTCTTTGAGCGCGGGCCGGTGGACATGGTCTTTGCCCTGGCGGTCATCCACCACTTGGCCATTTCCAATAATGTCCCGCTTCTGCAACTGGCAGATTTCTTCCGTGACCTTGGGCGCTGGCTGGTCATCGAATTCATTCCCAAGTCCGATTCCCAAGTGCGGAAGTTGTTGCAAAGCCGGGCTGACATCTTCCCGCGCTATACTCAAGGTGATTTCGAGCAAGTGTTTCAGGAACGGTTTGCCCTCCATGAAAAAGTTTCCATCCGTGAGTCTGAACGGTATTTGTATTTGATGGAAGGAAAAGGGTAACATTTCAATTGTTGGGAAAGCCATGACTCCTAAAATTGACTCTGTGGATGACCTTCCATTAACGGCATCATCGAAGGTGGATGGCCGCCCTTTCCGCGTTTCTGTGGTTGTACCTGCTTTTAATCATGCGGACTATGTTGGGGAGGCTCTCCGTTCCGTCTTCGCGCAGGAATTTGATGGATTGGAGATCATCCTCGTGGATGACGGTTCGAACGATGGCACTGCGGATCTGGCCGAGGCCCTGCTCCAGGGACAGAAAATACCGTTTCAGATTGTGCGGCAGCCTAATCAAGGGGCGCACGCTGCGATCAACAAAGGGATTGCCCTGGCGCGTGGGGAGTGGATTTCCATCCTCAACTCGGATGACCGTTATATAGCCGGGCGTATCGCCCAATTGATGGGCCATGCAATCAATGCGAAAAGCCGCTTTGTGTTTTCCCGGGTGCGCTTCATAGGCCCGGATGGAAATCCGCTTCCAGCCTCCACCCCGGTCATCAGTTATTATGAATATGCACTTGGCCTGCGGGATGTCTACCCCACGCCGAATTTCGAACTTCTGCGTCACGATTATGCCATCAGTACCGGAAATTATTTTTTCCATCACTCGCTTGTAGATGAAATGGGCCCGTTCCGGGATTTCAAGATTTGCCACGATTGGGATTTCATCTTGCGCGCTCTTCTTGTTGAAGAAGTCTCTTACTTGAATGAAGTGTTGTATGAATACAGGGTTCACTCCAGTAATACGATCCAGCCGTCTGTCAAGGACTTGCGTGACCAGGAGACAGATATCCTGATCTCGGACTATCTGCTTCATGCCGAACAGGCTTCCAACCCGTTGGCGCCTTCAAGAAAGAACTGGGGCAGATACTGGGATTATTTCCTCACAAACCAGATGGAGCTTCTTGCCTATCTTCCCGGCGTTAAGTCCGCCTTGGAAACCTGCCTGGCAGGGCCGCCCAGCGATGAAAGCGGTATCAAACCGCACTTGACCTCAGCCATCACCCAATACACCCGCCGCGTGGAAGAACTACGCAACGAAAATGCAAAGCTACAGGCTCAACTGGCCGGCCTGCCACCAACTGGTGAACTTCCCCCTTTGCCCGCCCGCACACTTTTTTATTTCTGGTTGAGAAAATTGTTCTATCCCCTTTATCACATGCTGAAGGGGTCGTGGGTGCGGAAGCTCAAGAATAGGTTCAAATCCACCCTCGTTGCCGGGCCTAAATAGGCCTGCGACGATCCCATATTCATTGCAGCGATTCTCAATTTGATGATGTCACTACGAGCCTTCGACGAGGCAGTCTTCTCGCTAAAACCGGGGGATTGCTTCGAGAAGTGCGCCCTCGCAATGACATTCTAGGAATTTCTACGTTCATTGCTTCCCTGCTTGCGCTTTCCAGGGATTTTGGGATACACTTCGGGGAAATCAGCCATGCACCTATCCCGCGTCCTCCGTACCAAGATCATTCCCCCGCGCCGCAATGTTCGTACGCTGGCGCGGCCGCGCGTGAGCGCCTCCCTACGCCAGGCGCTGGACTATCGGCTCACCATCCTCCAGGCTGGAGCGGGATACGGCAAGAGCACGGCGCTGGCGGAACTGGCAGGCGAGATTCAGCCCTTGATCTGGTACCAGCTCAACGAGGAGGATAACGATCCGCTGGTCTTCCTCCTGCACCTGGTTTACGCCGCGCAGGAGGCCCTTCCCGAAATCCCCGACCTGCCATTGTCCTATCTCGAAGCCTGGGATGGAACACAAGGCCCGCTGCCGTGGCGCGGCATACTGGACCAATTCCTGAATGCCCTCAGCACCCATCTCGCGCTGCCGGTCCTGTTTGTGCTCGACGATGCCCATATCGTCACGGAGAGCGGCGAAGTGGTGCATATTCTCGACCGGCTGATCGGCATGGCGCCGTCCTTGGTGCACGTCCTGCTTTCGGGGCGTCCCACCATCAGCCTGCCCACGCTTTCACGTTGGCGCGCCCAGGGCGAGGTGCTGGCGCTCGACCAGTCCATGCTGACCTTTACTGTCGCTGAGATCTCGGCCCTGTTTTCGAATCAATACGGGATCGAGTTGACGGGCGAGGAAGCAGATGCCCTGCTCACCTACACCGAGGGCTGGGCCATTGCCCTGCAGCTCATCTGGCAAAGCATCCGGGGCCAGCAGGGTGGCGTCACGCCGCCCATGCACAATACTGCCGGTGCGGCTCCGGCGGGGCATTCTCCGTCCGTGTTGGAGATTCCGCTGCACTGGCAGGCCGATTCGCTGGAAGCTTTGTTCGATGTGCTGGCCCGCGAAGTCTTTGCGCGCCACCCGGCCGACATCCGCGACTTTTTGCTGGTTACTGCCATCCTGCGTGATCTCTCGCCCGAAGCCTGCGATGCGCTGCGTAAGGCCGCCGGGCATCCTTCGGGCGATTCGGTTTCCATGCTGGCTTACCTTCGCCGCCAGGATCTGTTCGTGGTCGAGACCGCCGAGGGCCTACTTCGTTATCATCACATCTTTCATAATTTCCTGCGCCAGCAATCCACGCCCGAACAACGGACAAGTTGGAACCGCGCCGCAGCCGATTACTTCCTCAACCAAAAGAATCCTGAATCGGCCATCTATCATTTGCTCGAAGCCCAGGCCTGGGACGAAATGGCAGACCTGCTAGATAGTTACGCCACGGCCCTGCTTTCCAGCGGACGGCTCGATACGCTGGCCTTCTACATCGCTTCACTTCCGCCCCTCAGCCTGCACCAACATCCCATGCTTGTGTTCACGCTGGGAGAACTTGCCCGCCTGCACTCCCGCTTCGATGAAGCCCTGGGCTGGTATCGCCAGGCCGAGACTACCTGGCGTGCCCGCGCACAGCAGGATGGCGTGGCGCGTGCCCTGCGCGGGCAGGCGCGCGTCTACCTCGATACGGTCAATCCCAGCCAGGCCGAACGCCTGCTGGAGGAAGCCATCCGCCTGAGCGACGGCTTCGAGGACCGGGAAGCTCAAGTGCGCCTCTATGAACTATTAGCCGAGAACAAGCTCAATGCAGGGCGCGTCGAAGAGGCCGAGCGATTGCTCCATCGAGCCGAAGACCTGCGACTCGAGGGGCCTTCCAACGATCAACTCCTCTTCCGCGTCTGGCTGCGCACCGGCCGGCTTAACGAAGCCCGCCGTGCATTGGAAGAACGCGCCGAAGCCGAAAAACGGGAGCCGGTGCAAACGCCGCGCGCTCACCGTGAGACCCTGCTCATCCTGTCGCTGATCTATTCCTTCATGGGATTGGGCGAGGAGGCTTATCAGGCTGCCCTCGAGGGCACACGCCGCGGCGATGAACTCAAGTCGCCCTTTGTCACCGCTGTCGGTCACATGCGCCAGGGTCATGCATTGATGCTTTCCATCCCGGAGGAGGCGCGCAACGAAGGGTACGCCCGGGCGCGCATCCAGTTCGAGAAAAGCGTGGAGATCAGCCGCACACTGGTCGTGCCGCGCCTGCTGGTTGAAGCCGATTGGGGGCTGTGCCGCGCCTACGGTTACCAGGGTGACTTGACGGCTGCACAATCGCATGCCCAGGAAGCTATTGAGATTGCCGGCCAGGCCGGGGATGAATGGGTGGCTTCGATGACGCGCCTGACCATGGGCGCCAGCTTGATCCTGGCCGCGCGCTACGAGGCAGCCGAAGAATGGCTGAACAGGGCCATCCTCGGCTTTCAGGAATGCAGCGATCCCTTTGGCATAGCCGCCGCGCGTCTGTGGCTGAGTCTCGGTTTTTTGAAACAGAAACAGGCCGCCCGTCTGGAACGAACGCTGCCGGAGGCCTTGTCCTCCTGCCGGGAAGGCGGTTACGGCTTCCTGTTCCTGCGTCCGTCCATGCTCGGCGCGCCGGATGAGCGCATCTTCATCCCGCTGCTCATGGCCGCCCGTGAGCATAACTGGGAAGGCCCCTATGTTTCCCAACTGCTCGAAGAACTTGGCTTGCCGCGCATTGATTACCATCCCGGTTATCAATTGCGTGTGATCAC
>JAKANW010000081.1 GCA_021823555.1 Chloroflexota bacterium | reverse complement strand
TACCTGCGCGCCGAAGTCCGGGAGGAGGGCGGCGTCCTGGTCGCTCATCTGCGCGAACACCAGGGATCGGGGAATCTGCTCTCGCTGGTTCGGGCAAATGCTTTACTAATTATCCCCGCTGGGGTAAAATCTGCGCCTGCTAACAGGGAAGTAGACGCCTGGATGCTTTGAGGAAAACATGGACAAATGGCTCTTTCGCATCTCCGCCGCCTTGGTCGTGATCGGCCTGCTGGTTTCAATTTACATGACCATTTTTAAACTCACCGAGAACAATTCCATGTGCCTGGGGAATGGCGGCTGCAGTACGGTCAACTCCAGCAGCTACTCGGAAGTGAACGGCATCCCCGTGGCCGTGATCGGCATGATCGGTTATGGGGCCATCCTGGTTGTGCTGTTCCTGGAACGCCAGCCAGGTTATTTCAAAGAGAACGGCGCCCTGCTGGTATTGGGGATGGCCATCGTGGGGTTCCTGTTCACGCTTTGGTTGATCTATGTGGAAGCAGTGTTGATCAAGGCCTTGTGCCCCTTCTGCCTCACCTCCCAGATCGCCATGACCCTGATCTTTATCCTATCCATCATCCGGCTGGCCCGCCAGCCACAAAACTAGGAGGATGAATGCCGCGTATTAAGTGTCACTACATGGATTGTGTGTTCCTGGATGAGGGGTATTGCAGCGCAGCCGCGGTCGAGATAGACCCGGATACTGGCTGTGCTACCTATTCCCCGTCTGAGGCCGCCGCCGCCGCCGAAGGCTGGGAGGAAGATGAAGAACTCGAAGAGTGGGAAGAAGACGAGTCCGATGAGGACGAAGAAGACTGGTTGGATGAGGAAGAAGACGAGTTCTAACCTGGGCTAAAATTTTGAAGAATATCCCTGGGAGCGCAGAAGGTCTGCGCTCCTATGCGTTAAAAGCATATAACAATATCCCGGTCGCCACAGCCAAATTCAACGAGCTGACCCGCCCGCACATAGGCAGCGAGACGGTCCCCTCACAGGCGGATAACTGCTGGCGGGAAAGTCCCTTTTGCTCACTGCCCATCAACAGGATCCAGGGAATACGCGGAGTTAGTTTGCGATAGTCCACTTTTGCGTGAGCAGAAGCGCCGATCAATTGATAAGAGTTTGGTTGCACCCATTTTATAAATTCAGGGAAGGAAGCCTGGACGACCGGCTTCCAAAACAAGGCGCCCATACTGGCGCGCACCAGGCTGGGATGATACAAGTCCACGCCGCCATCCAGCAGGCATAAGCCATCCACACCAACGGCGTCCATCGTGCGCAGGATGGCGCCCACGTTTCCCGGGTCCTGTGGCGAGACGAGCGCTGCCAATCGCTGGAGCCCAGACAGCGCTTCGAAGCCTACCTTCCGTTGTTGGACCAAGGCCAGGATGCCCTGGGGATTATCCTTTTCGGCCAGGGATTCCATCACTTGTGCGGAAACAGGCTGGAGCCGCAGCGGGAGGCGGACGGCCTGTTCGAGCAGTTGTTTTGAGAAATCGCCGGTCAACAGATCGGGGGCGTAGAGTACGGTTTCCACATCCCAGCTTGACTCAATCGCTTCGCCGACATGGTGCAATCCTTCCACAAGGAACAGACCCGTCTCTGCGCGCGCTTTGCGCTGGCGCAGGGAGCGCGCCTGTTTCACGAGTGGGTTCGAAAGGCTGGCGATCAGGGGCAAATCAATCATAGCTCGATTGTTATCCGAAAAGAGAGACCCTGCCTCGAAACGGGGTTGGTGATGGTATACAAGCACCTTTGCCAAACCAATGTCATTACGAGGGTTCCGTCCTGAGCGGAGCGAGAGTTCGCCGAGCATAGTCGAAGGACTGCCCGAAGCAATCCCCAAACTGGCAAGAGAGGCCAGTAAATGAGCCTTTTCATGCAATGGGAGATTACTTCGTCGCCTCGGTCTCGATACGCCCCGAAGAACACGGAGCTACTCGACCAGCGGCTCCTCACAATGACATGAGGGAAGTTAATCATTTGGGTGTGCTTCAAACCAGTTGAGGGCAACGTCCCGAAGGTTGAACTTGAGCCGACTTTGGCCTTTTACAACCAACCTTCGGGACGGTTCCAACCCGGATGAAATACACCCTAATCATTTACATTTCCTTGTTGGGCCGCCACCGCGGGGTTAATAGTGAAGCGGCCTATGGCACTACAACGGTTAAGTTGGCCGTCATGCCCGCCTCCAGATGTCCTGGCGTGGAGCACACAACCTGATAATCACCAGGGGTGGAGGGAGCAGTGAATGTGGTTGACTGGGAAGCCCCAGGCTCCAGTTGTAACTGCCAATAGACATTGGGGACATTCGCATCACTCCAGGGAGTACTCGCGCTGGCGCCGAGCTTCATGATCACAAAGTTATGCACCACCGTGCCGTTATTTTTGGCGTTGAGCGTGATCTGCTGGCCGGCGGGAACCGTGAAAGTATCGGGCATAAACTTGAACTCTGTCAGCGCCACATTGATCGTGGCGCTGGGTACAGCCGCCTTCCCCGCGCCTCCACAGGCGGCAAGGGATAGGACAAGCGATAAGGTAAGGACAATCAACGTTGCAGTTTTTCTCATATCACTACCTCCAAATAAAATATATTTTTAAGCGAAATGATTGTAGTACCATTATCCTTGAATTTCAAGCAGGATGGGTCTTCGTGTTTGCTCCAAGGGTGAAGCAGTGTGAATAACACAGTGTTGTGCTCATCCGAAGTGTAATTTGAAATAGGCGCTCACAAACGGTTTATTGGACTTAAGAGATATAATTGGGAAGACTTAGCCTGGTTTACGCGGAGGCAAAATGGGTTATATACGAGATGCCACTTCTGTTGATGTAGGTGTTCGCTTGCGTGAATTGCGGACAGCGCACAATATTTCCATGCGCGGCCTGGCTACTGCCAGTGGGCTTTCAGCCAACGCGCTTAGCATGATCGAGCGCGGGAAAACGTCCCCCTCGGTTAGTACGCTGTATAAGGTGGCTGATGCACTGGGAGTACCCATCACAGTGTTCTTTGGCGACCAGACAACCAAACAACAGGTAGTCATGATCAGGGCCGACCAGCGCGTGCGCATACCGTTCTTGCGCGGCGTATGGGAGGGACTCGGCGGAGAGCAATTTACGGGCCGCGTGGAACCGTTTCTTCTCACCCTTGAAAGCGGCGCCAGCAGCGGCCCCCATTCAATGGCTCACAACGGCCACGAATTTATTTTATGTTTGCGCGGCCAATTGGAATATCAGGTGGAAGGGAAAACGTATAACCTGGAGCCAGGAGACAGCCTGCTCTTCGCCGCACAACTCCAACATCGCTGGCGCAATCCCGGCGCTACAGTGACCAATGCGCTGATATTGTTGTCCGGGTTCTCAGAAGAAGAAGCTCCCCAGGCAATGCACTGGAAAAAAGTGGAATAAACACAAGCGCTAAAAAAGGCGTCATCCAAAATGGATGACGCCTTTCACTTTCAATCTTTTCACTTATGCATACATTCCCCAATCGAGCGCTGACGGGTCTTCCATCATCGAGAAATCCCACATATCCATGCCCATCTCGATAGTCACCGGCATATTCAATCCCTCAACCGCTTTGGCCTTGGTCATTTCGATCATGGCGGGGCCATAAGGACAAAACGGCGTGGTCAGGATCATCTTCATGCGCGCCATATCATTCTCGATGACCACATCCCGGATCAAGCCCAACTGGACGATGTTCATTCCAATTTCGGGATCAACCACCTCCGCAAGTTTCGCGCGCAAAGGCGCGACTTTATCCTTGTGGGTCTCGTGGATGGTCCAGTGGATTTCTTTCGCTGCTGATTCGTTCATGACTCCTCTCAGATTTCTAAAATCTTTCCATTCTCAATTACTTTCAATTTGGAACCGTCCCGAAGGTTGGTTGTAAAAGGCCAAAATCGGCTCAAGTTCAACCTTCGGGACGTTGCCCTCAACTTGCTTGAAACACACCCAAATCCTTCCATTCTCAATTACTTTCAATAACCGGCTGCACCACATAGGTGCAATGTGCGCCGCCATCCAAGATGCACTGAACCTTATTGGCAGGCAGAGCCAGCATCTTTGAAATCAGTGTTTGGTCCACAGTACAGACCTCCGGATGCGCCACGCCAATCTGGTAGTATGGGCAGGAAATCTCGTGGATCATATACTGCCCGCCATCCTTTTCCCACTCGACAGTGAAGCCTTCCTCTGCCAGCATGGTTTTGACAAAATCCAACCGCTCCTCCATGCTCATCCCCTTCATCTGGCCTTCGTAATCCTGCGCCAGGTCCTCGGCAATCTGGTTGAATAACTGCGCGACCATCGGCTTGGGCATTGTGTCTTTGAGCTGCTGGAGCAGGCGCGTGGTCAAACGCAGATATCGGGTTGGGAATTTTTCCATCCCATCCTCGGTTAGCGAGTAGACCAGACGCGGACGCCCAACGCCGTGGCGCTCCTCCTCGGCCAGGATCAAACCTTCCATCTGTAAGTTGGTAAGATGGTGACGCACCGAGATGGGATTAATGCCCACCGCCTCAGCCAGCTCGTTGATGGTCCGCTTCGGGGTTCGCAACAGGGTTTGTAGAATTCGATCGCGCGTACTGTTCATAAGGTGACTTTCTCTGGAAACTTGAAGTGAAATGAGTATAACAGTCCCATCCGCCTCTGTCAATATTATAGATAAATATCATAAATATCCCCTTTGCGGAACTTGTGTCTAGAGCTGGTTGCACTTCAAAGAAAAGGCCCGGCGATGAAAATCCACCGCCGGGCAAATGTAAGATTGTTCGAACTGTTCAAGCCACTTTATTCGGCAGCAAACGTTACCTGCACGGTCATACCCCACAGGGCACGCGGGTCTACATGATCAAGCTTTAGCTTCACTTTATAGAGGATATCCCCGCCAGAGACTGTGTTGGCCTGGCTGATCTGCTCCACCGTGCCGGTCATCGGGGCATCCTGCAAGGCATCTGGCAGGATCGAAGCTTTCTGGCCCAAGGAAATTTTGACGACCTCCAGTTCGGTCAGGTCACTGGTTTCTACATACCAGGCGCTGGTATCGGCCAGCTTTACAGCAAACGTTTCCGGGCCGATCTCATCGCCCACCGCAGCATTGACATCCATTACCGCACCGTCGAACGGCGCAGTGATAACGTAGTTGGCAAGCCCGGCCTGCGCAGCGGCCAGTTGGGCATTCAGCAAGGCAAGCTGGTCGGCATTCGGGCCGTCCATGCCGAGTTCATACTGGTGTTTGGCTTCAGCCTCGGCAGCCAGGGCTGCATCCAGGTTGGCACGCGGTACGTCCCGCTCACGCATGGTGGATTCCAGGTTCTTGACCGCCTTATCGTAGTCGCTCTGGGCATGGTCCAATTTATCCTGTGCTTCTTTATATTTAGGGTCGTTCTTGTTCAGGTCCTTGTATTTATCGAAATCCCTTTGCGCCTGCTCCAGATCCACCTGCCGGTCTTCCACATCCTTCTGGCGGTCTTCGATGCGGTTCTCGATATCTCGCAGGTTGATGTCATCCCATTTCTTCTGGGCAGTTTCACGGACTATTTGTGCGTCCATATAAGCCTGCCAGGCTTTGGTGTGATCGCCGCTGACGTTTCGCAATAGCGTATCAACGGCTTGTTGAGCCGCCACCACCTGGGCCTCGGCCTGCCTCGCGTTGGAGAGACGCAGCAACACATCCCCGGCCTTGACCTTGTCCCCGATCTTCACATTGACGGCATCCACCACCCCGCGCGCCTGGAAGGAGAGCGTGGTGTACTTAGCAGGATAAATGTGCCCCTCCGATATAACATCGGCGCTCGGGAGCGGCGTTGGCGCAGGAGTCGCTGCTGGCTGCGGCGAACAGGCCGCCAGGGTGAGTGCGAACGTGATCGCCATCAGCAGGATTCTCTTCAAGTTTTTCATGGTCACCTTCTTTGCATCACCCATCCTTTTTGCGTCGAGGATGGGATAGTGGGATTCTTATTCGTATGCCAATACTTCACGGATGGTCAGGCGGGCCGCATTACGGGCCGGCAGGATGCTTGCCACTGCCGAAAGGATCAAGACGAGCGCCAACCAGATGCCATAGCCCGTGAAGGTAAAGATCACGTCAACCGGCGTCTCGAAGACCGTTATGCTGACAATGGTGGATAACAGGTACGTGAAGGGGATCGAGAGGATCCCTGCCATGACGAATGAGATCATCCCGATCACCACGCCCTCCGCGATGACTGTGCGCATGACAGCGCGGTCGTCGGCGCCAATGGCGCGCATAATGCCGATCTCACGCGTGCGTTCGAGCACGTTCATGCCCATCGTGCCGGTCAAGCCCATTGAGCCGACGATGGCCGTTAGCACTGCCATGATCAGCAGGAAGACCACCAATGTATCCAGGCTTTCTGATGCAATATCCAGTGAAGCCATCCCGGCGCGCGCCTGGCGCAGCTTGAAGCCATGATCGCGAAAGAAGACATCCAGTTTCTCTGCCATCGCATCCTGGGAAGGGCGGTCATGCTGGTTGGTGACGACGCGGAAGGAGTAGGAACGTCCGACCAGATCATTGACCTGGGCCAGGTAATCAAAAGTTGAATATGCCAGCACACCTTCCCTGCCGACGAACTTAAATATGCCGACCACTTCCCATTCCTCGGCGCGGCCGTTGACCTTCAAACGCAGCATGTCGCCCGGCTTCAAGTTGGGATAGTCTTTCAGCACCGCTTCACTGACGGCCAGTTTCCTTTCATCCCCCGCCTGTACCCAGCGCCCCTGCACGATGATCGGGTCCACCAGCGTACTGCCGGCCGGTGGGCCAAAGATATTCAAATTATCGAGCACGGTATCGTTGGTCGCCAGCAAATCCGCACTCACGAATTGCCAGCCCTCCGTGCGCACCACACCTTTCACCTGCGCGGCGAACTGTTCGATTTCATCCATACGATAAGGCCGGTCAAAGTCCAGGCTCACATCGGCAACAAAGTAACGGCCAATCGCGCCGACGTAATCGTGCAAGGTCGTCCGCACGTTAAAGACCGCGATGAAGATCGCGCCGCCCATGGTCAACGTGAACAGGGTCAGGGCCAGGCGGCCGCGGCGGCGGAAGGTATTCCGCAAAGAGATGATGAACGGGCGCGGGATATGGACGCCGCGCGCCGATAACGCGTGCGTAAATTGGACCTGCATCCAATCCATCCAGTGGACCCGCGTCTTTCCCCCTTTGGCCTGTTTCTCGTCCCGGCCCAGGTCCCCGCTGACGGCGCGCAGCACGGTGATGCGCGAGCCGTTGAGGACGGGCGCCAGCCCGGCGATCAATGGCACCAGCAAACCGACTACTACCTGGATATACAAAGCCATTGGCACAATGCGGTATCCCAGCAGGTTGAAATTCAACTTGCTGGAGATGAAAAGCGCCAGCCCGTAGGCTCCCTGCCCACCCAGCGGTACGGCAATAAACAAAGCCAGCACACCGAAGGCCACGATCAACGCCAGGTACAGGAAAAACACCTGCCGGTTACGCCCGCCGACCAGCTTGATCACGCCAATGTGACGCAAGTGCTGGTTGAGCAACGCGCTCAGAGTGTTGGCGATCAGCGAACTGGACAGGAACACGATCAGGATGCCAAGCGCCATCAGGATGCCCAGAATGGCGCTGACCGTATCCGCCAGTGGATGCTTGTGCGTCCCCGAGTAGAGCACGCGGGTAACGGGCAGGCCGCTCTTCTCGAACTTGTCTTTCATATCCGCTCCCACCGCGCGGATATAGCTCATATCATCACCGTTTCCGCTCACAGTGGCATAGATGCGATTGTAGAGCTGCGGCTGTTGGAGGAATGGCAGTGTATTGAATGTGACGTAGGCAAGATGCGAGCCGAGAAAGTCGCCTGCCCCGGTGGCCGTATCCTGCACAACGCCGACCACGCGCATCGTCTTGATCGTCCCATCCGGCAATTCAACTTCCAGGCTTCCGCCCACCGGCACATTGACATCCTTTAACGCGTTTTGCTCGAGCACGATCTCCTGTTTGGCAGGCGCGCTTTTCCCCTCCACCGGTTTGAGCAGGTTGACCTTGTTCTTGGCAAAATCTTCGAAGGCCACAAAGTCGAGGGTGGTCCACTGTCCGCCGGGGATGCGTACGCGCACATTGAAAACGCGCCGCCCCTCTGCCTGCGCCACACCCTGGATATTACGGGCTGTGGACAGGAGATCGTCATTGAAGTCGGCGGCGCGCAACTCCACATTGGCGGGGACGTTCATTGCATAACTGGCGCTCATGTCATTCGAGATGATCGCGTAGGCCCCGGCGATCACGCCAATGGAAAAGACACCCACCGCGATGGAAAATACCACCAGCAGGGTGCGAGCTTTATTATCAGTCAGGTCATGAAAGACCTTACGCCATCTGGGTCGCATAATACCTTCAAAATCTCATCAGACCCTAAAGGTTTTGGAAGCCCTTAGGGTCCACAAAGCGATGTTCTTCCAAGCGCGCCTGCACGATCTTTTCCAACGCCTCGGCAGTGATGGGTGATTCCTTTACAATCCGCAGGAAGTCCGCCCGCGGGAAGGTCAGCGCCTCGACAGGCTCCTCACCGACGCGCACCGCCGCGATGGATTTGACGCCATGTAGCAACTCGATCTCGCCGAAGAACTCACCTACGCCAAGTTTGGTTATCCGCTTGGCTTCTGATCCGTTCCCGGCCAGGATGTCCACCGAGCCGCGCGCGATCATGTATAAATTCTCCACATGCGTGTTGAAATCCAGGATCACCTCAC
>JAKANW010000080.1 GCA_021823555.1 Chloroflexota bacterium | reverse complement strand
GCCACGCCGTCCTCTTCACCCAACGTTTCGCCCACTGTCTGTTGGTGAATGCCAATCACGGGTCCTGCTGCCTACGGACTTTGACCCACAAAGCATTGCATGCTCCGCACTTTCTCACCCAATCCAAGCACCATTTGTTCGACATTCCTGCGCGTGGCATTGCCCAGCAAGCCGTGCATAAAAGCTGTGCTGTGCTTGAGTTACTCCACTCGCCCCAAGGAGGTTCAAACAGTTTCATGTAATTCGTCAATTCTTCCAAAAACTGCTCTACATCTTCCTGGCTCAAATTGCACTGGGGCGCAGGACAGGTTTCAGTTACGATTTCAGCAGGCATGGTTTTCTTCGCATCCTTCCCCCTTGGCCGCGGTCGCAGAAAGATACCATGCCCTCTTGCCTCAGGCTACCCAGTTTTGTTCTGACCAACTTTACGCTGTAATACTAATCATTGAACTTTCCGAGACGAACGTAACACGAAATGATGACATTTGTAATTTGCTTCAAAGCCGGATTTGTTATAACGTTATTTTAATCTTTTCTTAATATTGTGCCTGATGGATCGAAAGTGGAGCTGGTTCAAGCAAGCACTGTCTGGCGAACGATCTACATGAAGAAATGCCTTCACCAAATCGGTGACAATGGGATTTGTGGAAAGGAGGTGTTTATCAGGTGATTGTCATTGCGCGCTTGCCGCGCGTTTTTATTTAAGTTGGAACCCGGAAGGAAGTTCCGGTTCCAAAACTGTGTCGCCAAAGATAAATTTTCTTCTAGGAGACTACAATGGCAGTCAAAGAACAAACCATCGTTGGTTATCTTCCGTCTGATACGCCTTCCTGGGGAGCCATGCTCAGCTTGGGGTTCCAGCAAGTACTGACCATGTTCCCTGCTACCGTGCTGGTGGCCATCCTCACCAAGTTCGATGTAGGCGTCACATTGCTGGCTAGCGGCCTGGGGACGATCGTTGCCCTGCTAGTTTCGAGCCGTCGTATCCCGATGTACTACGGTTCGAGCTTCAGCTACATTACCGTGGTTATCACCACGATGAGCCTGTACGCAAAGGATTGTTTTTCCAGTTCGGCAGTCTATTGTCCCGATGGTGTTCGTCTTGTGCAGGTTGGCATCATTGGTACAGCGGTTGTCGAAATCCTGGTCGGTCTGCTGATCATGCGAGTCGGCAAGGAAGCGCTTGACAAGGTTTTGCCTCCGGTGATCACCGGCAGTGTCGCCATCGTCATCGGTATTGCGCTCGCTGGCACAGCGCTCAACGAAGCCTCTGCAAACTGGCCTGTTGCATTTATCACGCTGATCGTGACCATCGGTTTCTCAGTGTACCTGCAAGGCAAAGGACTGCTTGGGATGCTGCCGATCCTGCTCGGCGCGATTGTCGGGTACATTGTCGCCATCCCATTTGGCTTGCTCAAGGATGCGCCTGCGACGATCGCGGCAGCACAGTGGATTCGCGTCCCGGCCATCACTCTCCCAGCCTTTGCCGATCCGCGCGCCTGGGCTGTGGTTGTCAGCATCTCGCTGATCGCCATTGCCACGATCCCCGAGAGCACGGCTCATCTCTATCAGATGAGTTTGTACATTGACGCGCTGGCAAAGGAATTGGGAAAAGCTCCAATTGAGATCAAGAAGCTCATAGGCCTCAACCTTGTCGCAGATGGCAGTGACGATGTGATCGTAGGTCTGCTGGGAGGCTGTGCTGGCACCAACTATGGTGAGAACAACAGCTTGATGGCGATCACCCGCAACTATTCGGTACCGGTGCTGATGACGGCCGGGGTCATGGCAATCTTATTAGGGTTCATCGGGAAACTGGCGGCGGTCGTGAACACCATCCCGGTGGCGGTGATTGGAGGGCTTTCGATCTACCTGTTCGGTGTAATCGGCATGCAAGGTGTGGCGCTCATCCAGTCCGAAAAGGTAAACCTGTTCGAGCCGCGTCAACTGGCAGTTGGAGCGACCATTTTGGTCGCCGGCATCGGCGGCGCTATAGGCTTGAAGGATGGCCTGTTCCCCTTCCCGATCCCTGTGATATTCCCGAACGGCATCCCGGCCATCGTGTTCTCCGCGATTGTCGGCATCCTCTTGAATTTACTTTTCCTGTTGCTTCCGCCATCCCTTTTTGGCGTGAGAGAGCGGGAGAACATCAACCTGTAACGATCAATGACTGCCGATCTGTTTGCGCGGGTTGGCAGTCACAATTTTCAACGCCGGGATGTTCAACATTCCGGCCGCGCTCCAGTCGTAATGAAAGCGCATATTTTGTGAGGTGATTTCCATGGCATTGAATACTCACCCGACGCTCCCCGAATTTGAATATATACGGCCAGCGACCCTGGCCGAAGCCTGTGAATTCCTATCCCATTATCCAGATACGGCTCGTCCGTTTCTCGGCGGAACGGATATCTTTGTCCGCATGCGGGATGGATTTGTCACGCCCCAGTTTTTGGTTGATGTAAAAAACCTGGATGGCACGAACGATCTGCGCTTTGACCCTGAGACAAGTCTGACCATCGGCGCGGCGGTCAACATGAACCGTGTGATTGCCTCGCCCGATGTCCAAGCACACTATCCACTTTTGGCAGAGGCTTGCCGCTCGGTGGCCAGTTACCAACTTCGCACCCGTGCGACGATTGTGGGCAACATCTGCAACGCCTCTCCCGCCGGGGATACCATCGGAGCATGTCTGGTGTTAGGAGGCGAGTTACTCATTCATAGCGTGAACGGACTTCGCCGCGAACCTTTATCAACGTTCTTCCTCGGACCCGGCAAGACCATCTTGAATCCCGGCGATATCGTCACCGCGATTCATGTCCCTATCCCGCCCAAAGACTGCGCGGGCAAATATATTAAATTGGGACGCAATCAACTGAGCGATTTAGCCATCGTTGGGGTGACAGCATTTGGATACAAAGATTCAACCTGCTCATCCGGGTATCGCTTCCGCCTCGCGCTCGCCTCGGTCGCCCCCGTGCCGCTGATGCCACCGGAAGTGGAAACCTATCTGGCAAATAACCCTATTACAGCAGATGCGATCAATAAAGCCGCGCGATTAGCGTATGAAGCCTGTTCGCCGATTGACGATGTGCGCGGCAGCGCGCGCTATCGCAAACAGATGGTCAGGAATTTATCTGCAAAAGCATTGACCGAAGTTTGGAAAAAACTGGGCTGAGGTGAGACATGGCGTTCCATAAAATAAACGTCACGATCAACAATGAACCAGAACAAATTGTCGTGCCATCGAACATGACACTCATGCAAATGCTGCGCGAAAGCCTGGCATTGACTGGCACGAAAAACGGCTGTTCTGCCGGTGAATGCGGTGCTTGCACAGTGTTGCTGAACGGGGAACCGGTCAACAGTTGTATGGTGCTGGCCGTCGAATGTAATGGTGCGAAAATCGTCAGCGTGGAGGGGCTGGCAGGCGATAAACAACTCAACCCGGTCCAGGAAGCGATCATTGAAGCTGGTGGAGTGCAATGCGGATTCTGCATTCCCGGCATCCTGATCTCATCCCGCGCCCTGCTCGATCGGATTCCCAATCCAAGCGACGATGAGATACGGGAAGCCCTGGTCGGGAATTTATGTCGCTGCACCGGCTATGTGCGGATCATTGAAAGCGTAAAGAAAGCCGCCGAAATGCAACCGCTTCAAATCTGACCTTTGGCCTGGCGCGTGTTTCTACCGGCTTTTTCTAACCTTTGATATCCCCATAAGGAGATCACTTATGGCCGAACCTAAAGTTCAAAATTCAAGCCCGGTCGGTGAGAACGTGAGGCGCATTGACGCGCGCGAAAAAGTGACCGGTGCTGCCCTCTTCGCCGATGATATTCAATTCGGGAATGCTTTACTCCATGCGCGCATCAAGCGCAGCCCACACCCTCATGCCCTCATCAAAAGGATTGATGTCACGAAAGCGCGCGCCTTGCCCGGCGTAAAAGCCATTGTCACAGGCGATGACTTTCCTGGCTACATCGGATTGTATTTGCAGGACCGATATATCTTTTGTCGTGACCGCGTCCGTTATGTTGGCGACCCCGTTGCCGGGGTGGCAGCTGTCAGTGAAACGGTGGCAGAACAGGCGTTGGACTTGATCGAAGTGGAATATGAGGTCTTGGAGCCGATTCTCGATCCGGAGTTCGGCGCGAGCGCCGCGGCCCCGTTGCTCCATCCTGATTTGAGCAAATACGTGGTGGCAAATTTCATTTTTCCCGAGGCGGGAACGAATGTCTCCAACCATTTCAAAATCCGCAAAGGCGATGTGGAGGGCGCTTGGGAAAAGTGCGCGGCAGTGGTCGAGCGCAAATACAAAATCCCTCACATCCAGCACGTTCCCATCGAACCGCACGTCGCTATCGCAAAAGTGGACGAGACAGGAGAAATCACGCTCTGGGGTAGTTCACAATCACCGTTTGCCCAGCGCAATCTCATCTCACAATCCATGGGAATCCCTCAGAGCAAGATGCGTGTCATTGCGCCCTTCGTGGGAGGCGGTTTCGGAAGCAAAGCGGGCGTCAGCATGGAAGCCCTGGCGGTGGCGATTGCCACGAAAGTGAAGGGACATCCGGTAAAACTGCTTCTCACGCGCGAAGAGGAATTCTTCACGGCTTTTGTGCGCCAGGGATTGGTAGCCTATTTCAAGATGGGGTGCGATGAAAAGGGCAAACTTCTGGCGATGGAAAATAAATTTTATTGGGATGGCGGGGCTTACACGGAATATGGGGTCAATATTACGCGAGCCGCCGGCTACAGCAGCAGCGGTCCTTATGAAGTTCCCAACATCAAGGCGGACAGTTATTGCGTTTACACCAACCATCCTGTCGGCGGGCCGATGCGGGGCTTTGGGATGCCAGAGATGCACGCGGGGTTGGAGCAGTGCATTGACGAACTGGCGCATCAAATCGGCATGGACGCGGTCGAGTTCCGAAAACTCAATTGTTTGAAAACCGGCAGCACCCTTGTCACCGGCAGCAAGATGCACGCAACAGGCTTATTGCAGTGCATCGAGAAAACAGCCGAAGCCATCGGATGGGGCAAGAAGTCTCCACCAAGCGCGCCCAACAAAAAACGCGGCAAGGGACTTGCGTTGATGTGGAAGGCCCCGGCCATGCCGCCCAATGCCGGCTCGAGCGCGTGGGTGGAGTTGGCCGAAGACGGCACGCTCAATGTCGGTGTCGGCGGGCAGGAGATCGGACAAGGTACGTTTACCGTGGCTGCTCAAATGGCCGCGGCCGCGCTCGGGGTCCCGTATGAATCGGTGCGCATCGCAACTCCGGTGGACACGCGCTACAGTCCGTATGAATGGCAGACCGTCGCCAGCCGCCTGACGTGGAGCATGGGCAATGCGATTGTCAATGCCGCAAAAGACGCGCGCCGCCAGATTTTGGATATCGTGGCCGAAGCCTGGGAGGAACCCGTCGAGGATTTGAACATCGTCAACGGCGTGGTGATCTCATACAAAAGCGAGAAGGAAATCCCGCTGAAAAACCTTGTGATCTATGGTTTGCCCAAACCCGGTGATCAGGGTTGGAGGGGCGGCCCGATCGTTGGACGCGGGAATTTCATGCCGACTTATGTCACCGGCCTGGATGCCGAAACCGGTCAGGGCGAACGCGCGGTCGTCCACTACACGACCGGGGCGCAGGCCGTTGAACTGGAAGTGGATTTGGATACCGGCCGCATCGAGATCATCAAGGGCGTTTCCACATTTGACGTTGGCAAGGCCATCAACCCGGAACTGGTGAAGTCGCAAATGGAGGGCGGCTTTGTGCAGGGAATGAGCTCGGCGCTGTTCGAGAAACTGCAATTGAAAGATGGCACCCTTCAAAATTCCAGTTTTGTGGATTACCGCATTGCCACGTCTTCCGATGTTCCGAGAGATCTGCAAGCCTACATTGTGGAAGTCGCGCAAGATGACGGGCCATGGGGTGCGCGCGGCATCGGCGAACATTCGATGGTGCCGACCATCCCAGCGATCGCGAATGCGATCTATGACGCGATCGGGATTCGTTTTGACGGCCCACCCTTCACGGCAGAAAAAGTCTATCTCGCCATGCTGGATGCCGGGATTGTGAAATAATGATGTCATTGCGAGCCGCTGGTCGAGACGCAAGCAGTCGAGACCAGGCGGCGAAGCAATCTCCCGGCGATTGAGAAAATCCCGTCCGATGGGAGATTGCTTCGGCAAAAAACGCCTCGCAATGACATTGCAAACAACAAAGTAAATGAGATGACGGTCAAAACATTGATTAAGGTAAGTGAATATCACGATTCGGTCAGCCTGATGCTGGTGGCGCGTGAACTCTCCAAAGTGGAGGGAGTCAAAGACGCCGCAGTGGTGATGGGGACCGAAGCGAACAAATCCATCCTGGCCGACGCGGGTCTGCTGACCGAGGAAGCCAAATCCGCCTCTCCCAACGACCTGGTCATTGCTGTCGCTTCCTCGAGCGACTCTGTCGCTGACGCGGCGTTACAAAAGGCCGAAGTTCTGTTGAAGCAGAAAGCCTCCTCTGCTCAAGCAGGTGAATTCAGACCCCGAACCATTCGCGGAGCACTATCATCAAATCCCGCGGCAAACGTGGCTGTCATCTCAGTGGCTGGTCGTTATGCCGCGGGTGAGGCTTGGGATGCCTTGTCTCATGGTTTGCACGTTCTCCTCTTCAGCGATAACGTTTCGCTCGAGGACGAGATTGCTCTGAAACAATATGCCCGCGAACATGGCCTGCTGTTGATGGGTCCCGGCGCGGGGACAACCATTCTCAACAATGTTGCTCTCGGCTTTGCAGATGCGCTGCCTCGCGGCCCGGTGGGAATTGTCTCCGCAGCGGGAACCGGCTTGCAGGAAGTCAGCACGCTGCTGGCGCGGCGCGGCGTGGGCATCAGTCAGGGCATTGGCACGGGCGGCCGCGATCTCAAAAAAGAGGTCGGCGGCATCATGATGCTGGAGGCCTTGAAAGCGCTTCAACAGGATGACGCCACCCGCGTGATTGTTCTCATCAGCAAACCTCCCGCTGACGAAGTGATACGTGTCATTCTGGACCAGGTAGCTGCTTCCGTTAAACCAACAGTGATCTGCTTCCTGGGCGGGGATGCTTCGCAATCCGCGCTGGCGAAGATTCCCAACGTCACCCCTGCCCGCACCTTATACGAATGTGCATTGCTGGCTGCCAGGCAGGTTCGGCCTGAAATCGGGGATGTCAAGGCGTTACTCAAGACTGAGAATACCCGCCTCGCGGAGCAGGCGAAGAGTCTCAAAGCCAAACTCAACGCCAATCAATGTTATTTGCGCGGACTGTTCTCCGGCGGGACGCTGTGTTACGAGGCACAGGTGATTTGGAAGGACATGCTGGACAGCCTGATGTATTCCAATGTGCCGCTGCCCGGAGGAAAAACCTTGCCTGATTCCACAAAAAGTTATCAGCATTCTACTGTTGATTTAGGCGAAGAAGAATTCACAGTCGGCCGTCCGCATCCCATGATTGACAACGATCTTCGCATTCGTCGCTTAATGCAAGAAGCGCGCGATCCCGAAGTGGCTGTCATCATGTTGGATGTGGTGCTTGGATATGGCGCACACCCTGATCCCGCGTCGGAACTGGGCAAAGCCGTGGAAGACGCGCGTAAGTTGGCGCGCGGTGAAGGCCGTGAACTGCTCTTTGTTGCATCCGTGACAGGCACCGAGGAGGATCCTCAAAGCCTCAGCCAGACCACATCCACTTTGGAACACGCGGGGGTGATTGTTTGTGACAGCAACTCCGCCGCGGCCCGCCTCACGGCTCTGATCGTTTCAGGCTAGAGGGGAGGAACGCAATGACAAAAATCAACGATATCTTTGGCAAAGATTTGACCGTCGTAAACGTTGGACTGGCGGGCATGGCGAAATCCGTCAGCGACCAGGGCGTGAAGGTGGTTGATCTGGACTGGTCGCCTCCCAAAGATGGGATTCCGCGTTTGAGGCTGACCCGCTCAAAAATCAGTATGGACGCGGCGAATCAGGAAGTGGTAAATCGCATCCAGCGCGGTCAAGCCGTCTTGGTTGGAATGGGAATCGCGCGTGAGGTCATCCCTGGCATGCACGATCACATGATCCTGCACGCTGGGCCGCCCATCGAGTGGGAACGCATGTGCGGCCCGACGCGCGGCGCGGTGATGGGTGCGTTGATCTACGAGGGGCTGGCGCAGGATGAAGATGAAGCCATGAAACTGGCAGCATCCGGCGCTATTGAGTTTTCGCCCTGCCACCATCATCATGCCGTTGGCCCGATGGCCGGCGTGGTCTCGCCCAGTATGCCGGTGTGGATCATCGAAAACAAAACGTTTGGCAATCATGCCTATTGCACATTGAATGAGGGGCTTGGAAAAGTGCTGCGGTATGGCGGCATGGGACCGGAAGTGTACGCGCGCCTGAAATGGATGGCGAGCGATTTGTATCCGGCTCTTGACCGCGCTCTGCAAACTTTGCCAAATGGGATTGATATAAAAAGTTTGATCGCTCAGGCTTTGCACATGGGCGATGAATGCCACAACCGCAATCGCGCGGCGACGTCGTTATTTTTGCGTGCGATTGGTCCAGCACTGGCACGAACGAATAAAGATAATGAAGTTTTAGCAAAGGTGATCGAGTTCATTGACCGTAACGATCACTTCTTTTTGAATTTGAGTATGCCAGCCGGGAAAGCCATGCTCGAAGCAGCGGAGGGAATCGAGGGAAGCACGATCGTCACCGTGATGGCGCGCAATGGCACGGATTTTGGAATCCGA
>JAKANW010000079.1 GCA_021823555.1 Chloroflexota bacterium | reverse complement strand
AACGACCGGCTTGCGGATGGTGCGGATGCGCCCGAACACTGCCACCGGGTCGGTGCCCGTCATTTCCTGGGCGGTCTTATCGGCCATCTCTTTGATGTCGGCTCCGGCCGCGAAAGCTTTCTGGCTGCCGGCGATCACCATCACATTGACCTGCTCGTCTGCGTCGAACTTTTCCAGCGCCTCCATGAGTTCGGTCATGAGGGCATGGTTAAGGGCGTTCATCGCCTGTGGCCGGTTGAGCGTGATCAGCCCCACGCGTCCGCGGGTTTCGGTCAGGATGCTGGTATAGGTCATGGAGGTCTCCTTGAGTGTGCTATGGTTTATTTTACATGAGAAAACAGATTCGCCGGGTATTGCAATATCTTTACAAACTGACAAAAGTCGAGCGCCCTCCCAAAGGAAAGTTGTATAATCATCTTCCGCGCGTTTCTTCGTTGAGTAGAACGATAATGCCGAAGACTATAAAGCATCAGGTAAAAAAAGAGAGAAGATTACTCCTGCCCAAAAAGTCTACAGCGGCGGAACATCGTGTAGTTAAGCGGGAAAAGCCCAGGCCGGAGGCGGCTTGGATTGCTGCGCGCAGGCAGCAGCCGTCCGAAAATATCAACCAGCAAGCCCTGTTGCAGTCCATGTTCGACAATCACAGTGCGGTCATGCTGTTGATTGATCCTGAAAATGGGAAGATCATTAAGGCCAATCAGTCAGCCGAGGCTTTTTACGGGTATACAACCGTCCAATTCAAACGCCTGACCATTTATAAGATCAATAAGCTTGACAGGACGAAAATCACCCAGCACATGCAAAATGTGCTAAAGAGGCGTCATAGTTATTTCGTTTTTCCTCATCGCCTGGCGAACGGGGAAATCCGCGATGTGGAAGTGTACTCGGCGCCCATTCCATACGAGGGGCGCACCCTGCTTTTTTCCATTATCAATGATATTACCGATCGCAGCGAGGCGGAAAAGATCCTGAAGCAATCCGAGGCGGAACACCGCGGCTTGTTTGAAAATGCTCTGGATGGGATCTATCGTTCCACCCCGCAGGGCAGGCTGCTGGCCGCCAACCCGGCCTTGGTGCACATGTTGGGATATGACTCGCAGGAAGAATTATTGCAGCTCAACATCAGGCGTGATCTGTGTACGCGTTCCAAAGATCGCCAGAGTGCAAAACGGGCGTTGAAAAATGAGGGTGAGTTGCGGAACATGGAAGTGGTCTTGCGGGGCAAAGATGGCCGTGAAGTGATCGTGCTGGATAATTCGCGCGCCATTCAGGATGAAAACGGCAAGGTGTTGTATTACGAGGGCACCCTGACCAATATCACCGAATTCAAACGGGTGGAACAATCGTTGATCGAGAGCGAGGAACGGTACCGCGCCGCTTTTGAGCAGGCGGCAGTGGGTGTTTCACAATGCGACATAACCGGAAAATTTCTGAGCGTAAATCAGAAGCTTTGTGAAATTACCGGTTATTCCCGCCAGGAATTGCTGGGGAAGACCTTCCAGGAGATCACTTTTCCTGAAGACCTGGAAAAGGATTTGGCCGGGCTGCGGGATCTCCTCAAAGGCAGGATCCAAACTTACACAATCGAGAAGCGATATGTCCGCAAGGATGGCAGTCTTGCCTGGGTGGAACTGACCTCCAGCCCGGTGCGAAACGCGGAAGGAAAACTTGAGTATCTTATGGGGATCGTCAAGGATATCGGCGTTCGCAAACAGGCTGAAGAAGCATTGCAGGAATCGGAACATAAATATCGTGCGCTCTTTGAGAACGCGGTGGATGGCATCTATCGCCTGGGGCTGGATGGAGCGATCACCGCGGCTAATCCTGCCCTGGTGAAGATGCTGGGATACGATTCGGAAGAGGAATTGTTATCGGTAAATGTGGTCAGTTTGTATTCGTCCGTCAAAGATGCAGCACGGATGAGGCGTTTGCTGCTTAAAACGGGTGAGTTACACAATGTAGAAAGCGTCTTCCGGCGTAAGGATGGGCGCGTGATCATTGGGCGAAATAATACCCGGCTGGTGCATGGCCCGCGAGGCGATGTTCTGTATTACGAAGGTTCACTGGCGGATGTTACACAGGAAAAGCGCGCTGCAGATGCCTTACGACGCCGCGCCTCTGAACTGGATGTGTTGTACGAAAACAGCCTTTCCATGGGCCTAACGCTTGAACCTCATGAGATCGCGCGGAAGATCATCGAAGTCATGGAGAAAAAACTGGACTGGCACCACGTTGCGATCCGCCAGTACCGCCGGGAATCCGGTATCCTGGAATTACTTGCCTTTAATATGCCGGGTATAGGGAGAAAGGAAAGAAAAACAGAAACTGCCAGGCTCAATCAACTCATTTCTCGCCCGGGTCAGGGGTTAAGTGGCTGGGTGATCCAGACCGGTGAAACGGTACGCAGTGGGTCGGTCCAGAATGACCCGAGATACGCGGATACATATCCCGGCTTGCAGTCGGGATTATACGTTCCCATGAAGATCGGGGATCAGGTCATCGGTTCGATTGCTGTGGAAAGCGAATTGCCCGACGCGTTTGACGAGGATGATGAAAGGTTGGTGGCGACCCTGGCTGCCCAGTCTGCGGTGGCGATTGAAAATGCCCGCCTGTTCAGCGACAGCCAGGTGCGTGTCACTGAATTTTCGGCCCTGTATGAAATTACGCGCGACCTGGTTAACGTCACAGACCTGAGTGTGTTACTGAAATTGATTGCGGAGCGCGCCGCCACTCTGCTGCGCACGAATGGAGGCGCGATTTACCTGTTCGACAGCGCACGGGACGAACTGGTCGTCGCGGCCTCGTCTGACGCGGCTGTAAAATTGGGTACACGTTTAAAGGTGGGCGAAGGGCTTTCCGGTCATGTAGCTCGAACCCGCCAACCGCTTATCATCAATGATTACAGTCGCTGGGCCGGGCGGGCAACCGTCTATAAAGATATACCATTCAATGCTGTGCTGGGCGTCCCCATGCTCTATGGTGGGGATTTGATCGGCGTCCTGGTCGTTCACGAACTGTCTGATGGGAGTATACCCAGGGACCGCCAGTATACCGAGGCTGATACGCGCCTGATTTCCATGCTGGCCAGTGCCGCAGCCGGAGCTGTCTACAGCACCCGCCTATTCAAGGAAAGCCAGGAGCGAGCCGATCAGTTTGCCGCCCTGTATGAAACTACACGCGACCTGAGTTCGTATCAGGATGTCAAGCAGTTGTTAAATATCATTGTCGAGCGAGCGGCCCGCTTGGTTCACACTTCAGTCGGCGGCCTCTATCTCTATGACCCGGAAAGCAACGAACTGGAAGTGGCGATCAATTTCGGTCTCCCGGCCAAAGCTGGGATCCGGTTTGCGATGGGAGAGGGAGCAGCCGGCCGCGTAGCCCAGGCCCGCCAGCCGATGATCGTTGATGATTACCAGAATTGGGAGGGCCGTTCGCCGAAGTATGATGGCATTCCAGTACGGGCTGTCCTGCAAGTACCGATGATCTACAGCGGCGAATTGATCGGCATTCTGACCGCAGACGAGGTTGGCGATTCCGAGCGGAAATTTACTGAAGCGGATATGCGCTTGTTTTCCCTCTTTGCCAGCGCTGCAGCCGGAGCTGTATACAGCGCCCGCCTGTTCGAACAAACCAGCCGTCGCGCCGAGGAATTCAAAGCCCTCGCACAGGCTGGCGAGTCGCTGACCAGCACCCTGGAACTTCAACCTCTGCTCGAGAACGTGTTGGAGGCGGCCCAACGCGCCATCCCGGCGGGCGAGAAGGGTACCGTATTGCTTTGGGATGAAAGCAGCCAGGCTTTGCGAATCCGGGCACAACGAGGCTATCACGATCCGCGTTTGCTGGAGCTGCCCTTTAATTCCCGTAGAGGGTATTCCGGTCGGGCTTTCCGGGAGAAGCTTTCAATTTTGATCGAAGATGCCCGGCAGGAATATCAAGTTCCATTCGATGATGATATTCAGGAAGTGAATGGTGTTCAAAGCGGCATCGTGTCTCCCCTGGTCGTCAAGGGAGAAGCGATTGGTGTGATCGCCCTGGATAACTCCACGCGCAAGAGGGCCTTCATACAGGCGGACTTGAACCTGCTGGAAGCCTTTGCCCAGGAAGCCGCGGCTGCCATCGAAAACGCCCGGCTGTATGAAGAAATCCGCCATCGCGTCCAGGAGATGAGCGCGGTGGGCCAGGTCTCTGCCGCGCTGCGTTCCGCCTCGACGCGCATCCAGATGATGCCTGTGATCCTGGATAAATTGCTGGATATATTGCCTGCGGATGGGGCCGTGATCGGGCTGATCCAGCCGCCAAATGGCGATATCTTTCTGGAATTAGGACGCGGCAGCACCTCCAACGTAACCGGCTACTTAATACCTGCCGGCGGTGGGATTTCGACAAACGTCATTGCTACACGCCAGCCTTACGTTACTTCCAACGTTCAGGAGAATGATTATCTTTTCTCGCCGGAACTTTTAAAGAATGTCCGGGCGGCTGCGGCTGTGCCCTTGATCGCCCAGGAACATGTAATTGGCGTTTTATGGGCAACCCGCGATTTGACCAGAGAAGGATTGCTTCCATCGGCCTTCTCGGAGGATGATTTGCGCGTTCTGGCGGCGATTGGCGATATTACTGCCAATGCCATTCACCGCGCTTCGTTACACGAGCAGACCATCCTGCATGCGGAACAACTGAAAAAGATCAGCCAGTTGGGTCGTCTGCTGGCTGAAACAGCCGATCTGGATACGTTATATAAACAATTGGTTGAGTCTCTCTATGACTTGATGTCTGATGTCTGTGGGGTTTTCCTTTCACTTTATGATCCCAGTCGCCAGTTGATCACCTGCGTCTCAGGCAATTTTGACCGGGTCTTTCTGGATACGGAACATTTGCAGTCTGTCCCATTTTCTCCAACCGGAGAGGATATACACAGCAAGGTAATTGTCACTCGTCAACCTGTGCTGGTGGATCAACTTGCCCCTCCCGATCTTGCAAAGCGCCTCTCCAAATCCTCGGATCCAGCCAGGTCTGCGCTTTACACCCCCTTACTGACAGATGGCAAGGTAATTGGTTTAATTGAAATTCAAAGTCACAAGTTTTCCCGTTTCCAGGCATCCGACCTCGAATTGTTTACCCTGGTTGCCAACACAGCAGCGGTCGAGATCCAAAATGCGCGCCTCATCGCTCAATTTGAACGCCACGTACAGCGCCTGACCACCCTCCATGCCATTGATACCGCCATCAGTTCCAGTACTGACCTGCGTCTCAGCCTGCGTGTGGCATTGGAACACGCCATCCGTTTGTTAGGTGTGGATGCCGCCTCTGTCCTGCTTTTGAACCCAATCACCTTGAATCTGGACTTTCTAGCCGGAAACGGCTTTCAGACTGCCAAGATTGGCCGCGCGCCTGTCCGTCTCGGGGAAGGATTGGCAGGCAAAGCCGCCTTGCAGCGCTCGCTGGTCCAATCCTCAGACCCAGAGGAAATCGCCGATAGTTTCTCACCGCGCCATTTTGCCGAGATGGAAAAATTTGAGGCTTACGTCGCCGCCCCGCTGATTTCAAAAGGAAAGGTAAGCGGTGTACTGGAACTCTTCAGCCGACTCCCGGTCCAGGTCGGCGGGGAATGGACGGACTTTCTGAACATCCTCACAGACCAGGCGGCTCTTGCAGTGGATAATGCCCGCCTGTTCGACGGCCTGGAACGCGCCAATATTGAGCTGACCATGGCTTATGATGCCACCATTGAGGGCTGGTCACGAGCGCTCGATCTGCGTGACCGCGAGACCGAAGGGCATACGCAGCGAGTCACTGACCTGACGATTTCATTGGCCGAAAGCATGGGTATTCCCCAACACCAAATTCCCCACATCCGTCGCGGTTCCCTGCTCCATGACATCGGCAAGATGGGTGTACCGGATGATATTCTGCGCAAGCCCGGCCCCCTGACGGAAGAAGAGTGGAAGATCATGCACCAGCATCCCCGCCTGGCGTATGAGATGCTCTCTCCGGTTGTGTATCTGCGGCAGGCGTTGGAGATCCCATATTACCATCACGAGAAGTGGGATGGCAGCGGTTATCCACAAAGGTTGAAGGGCGAACAAATCCCGCTGACAGCCCGCATCTTTGCAATTGTGGACGTGTACGATGCCCTGACTTCCGACCGGCCTTACCGGTCCGCCTGGTCAAAAGAGAAAGTCCTCGATTATATCCGGCAGCAGTCCGGCCGTCATTTTGATCCACGGGTGGCGGAGGCCTTCATGCACTTGATGGGGCAGGAACTGCTCGACGCATCTGAAGGAGAATAGACATTATCGGCAATAACGATGTCGTTGCGAACGAGCACACTTCCCTGCACCGAATGCAGGACGGTGTGCGAGTGAAGCAATCTCCAAAAGGTACCTTTTGGAGATTGCTTCGCCCCGCTTCGACTTCGCTGCGCTTTGCTCAGCGCGAGCGCCTCGCAACGACATGCAACACTATTACCAACAAAGTCACATCTCAATATTGGAGGGAAAACCTCGCGGCGAGGTAATAAAAAGTTGGCTTACATATTCTATGAGATACCTTTTGCACTCACGGAGGATTTAATGGTTGAAGCCGAAGTTACGGTCTATGGCGCGTACTGGTGCCCGGACTGCCGCCGCTCAAAGAAATTCCTGGGCGAACAGTTTGTGCCTTTCAAGTGGGTGGATATCGAACAGGATAAGGAGGGTGAAGCATTCGTTATCCACAAGAACAACGGCAAGCGGATCATCCCGACGATTGTGTTCGCAGATGGGTCGTACCTGGTTGAACCTTCGAACGCGGAACTGGCAAAGAAGCTTGGTCTTAAGACCGAAGCAAAGAAGACCTATTACGATTTGATCATCATCGGCGGCGGCCCTGCGGGTTTGACAGCCGCCATTTACGCTTCACGCGAAGGCGCGGATACGCTTCTGATCGAACGCTCGGGACTGGGCGGCCAGGCAGGGGCCACGGTCGGCCTCGACAACTTTCCCGGTTTCCCCGAAGGCATCGGCGGACAGGAATTCGCCGAGCGCGTCACCCAGCAGGCGCGCCGCTTCGGCGTGGAAATCCTGCAGGCGCAGGAGGTCGAGAGGCTTGCCATGGAAGAGGGGTATCACGAAGTCTACACATCGGACGGCAGGCACTATCATTCACGAGCCATTTTGCTGGCCACTGGCGCTTCCTATCGCAGGCTCGAAGTCCCTGGCGAAGAGGATTACATTGGCGCGGGTATTCACTTCTGCGCCACCTGTGATGGACCTTTCTACAACGGCGCGCAGGAGATCGCCGTGATCGGCGGCGGAAATTCTGCCGTGGAAGAGGGCCTGCACCTGACCAACTTCGCCGAGCAGGTCACCTTGCTGGTGCGCGGGGACCGCCTGACCGCCAGCCAGATCGCGATTGACAAGGTCAGCGAGCCGTCCTCCCGCGTGAAGGTGAGATACAACACAACGGTGGAAGCCTTTGATGGAGAGGACTCGAAACTCAAGACAATGAAGATCCGCGATCTAATATCCGGCGCGGTCAGCGAAATCCACCCTGCGGCGGCTTTTATTTTCATCGGCCAGCAGCCCAACACCGCTTTTCTCGAAGATTACATTGCCATGGATAAATACGGTTTCGTGATGGCCGGTAACGATTTGGAGCATCTGGGAGAAAACGCGGGCAAGCCTCAGCCGCTTCCCTTCGAGACCAGCCTGCCGGGCATTTTTGCTGCCGGGGATGTACGCCGCGGCAGTGTCAAGCAGGTCGCTTCGGCAGTGGGGGAGGGCGCGGCGGCGGCTATTTCGATCCGGGAGTTTTTGCGCCGTTAATTCGATAGGGAGACTACCGAACGCCGCAATCGTCACAATGGCGTTTTAGACAATATGCAGGTCAATCACCCGGCGGAAGTGATAGCCATAGATGGCAAAGGTGATCGCTAACGGGAACAGCTTCGGGCGATGAAAGAGCGTCCAGAAGAAAAGTTTCCAATAGTGGACGCGTTCCTTGTCGAGAATGCCCAGGCGAAGGATGGAACGGAAGAGCGCCAGGATATATTCAAAGTCAATTGGAATGGTGATCCTGGGCGTTTTATATTCCTTCAGGAAGGTGATCACACGGGCATAATAATTCTTAGGAGCGTACAGATAGCCTATGACAGTCTTGTAGCCTTTGCGTAACACGTCAATATTCATTTTTGGGATGATGTTTGTGGAGCCATCCACATTGTCCCCGGACATTACACCCAACAGCCGGCCTTCATGCGCCAGGCGTTGGTATAGTTTTGTGCCGATGGGTGCCTGCAGCAAGCCGACCATGGCTGTCACAATGCCGCTGTTCTGGATGAATTCAATTTGTCGCTGGAATATAGAGGGGGAGTCATGATCGAAACCGATGATGAAGCCACCCTGGACTTGCAGGCCACCGCGTTGGATGCGCTTCACATCCTCCACCAGGTCCCTGCTGCGGTTTTGCTTTTTGTTGCATTCGGCCAGGCTATCATTGTCCGGCGTTTCGATACCAATAAAGACCGTATCGAAACCGGCTTTGGCCATTAGCTCCAATAGTTCTTCATCGTCTGCCAGGTTGATGGATGCCTCGGTGCTGAACGTCAGGCCGACCTTGTCCTTGCGCCATTCGATTAAAGCTGGCAGCACTTCGGACTTGATCTGTTTTTTATTTCCTATAAAGTTGTCGTCCACAAAGAAGATGCTCTTGCGCCAGCCCAGCGCGTAGAGACTGTCCAACTCGGCGATGATCTGCGCGGCAGTCTTGGTGCGCGGGCGATGACCCAGCAATGCGGTCACATTGCAGAAGTCACAATTAAAGGGAC
>JAKANW010000078.1 GCA_021823555.1 Chloroflexota bacterium | reverse complement strand
CTTCGCTTCAGCATCTTTGGTGTATATGTCGGCGTAATTCTCATAAGTGCGGCCATAACCTACTCGGCGACTGCCATACCATGGTTGAATTTCCTGGATGGCATGGCTCGTTACCTGCTGGCTGCCCCAGCTGCACACCTGGCTACGTTGGCTCTGAGGGCACATAGTCGCCAGGTGCGCCAGCAAGGCCGCCTGGGGCTTAGTAAATTCCTCATGATGGCTTCATTTGGGTTCGGGATTTATTCAGTAACACAGTTGTTCGTTCATCCATTGGCGATGTTCCCCGCACATTGGTTTAATGAAGAGTCCTTCCTGGTATTCACCGGATTCCCGATCCAATTGATCCGGGCCATCGTGGCTATCGTCATTGCTTATGGGATGCTCAGGGCGGCTCAAATCGTGGAAGATGAGCGCAAAAATGAATTATTCACTGCACAGCAACGACTATTAGGTGAACAACAGGCCCGTTTAAGAATCATGGAACAGCGTGAGGTAATGCGTACTGAACTGATGCGCCACATCGTTGAGGCGCAGGAAGATGAGCGAGCCAGGATTGCCCGTGAACTGCATGATGAAACCGCACAGACTCTATCTGCCTTTTCCCTGCAACTCGCCACTTTGAGAAACACCCTGCCGAAACGGACAAAGGTGACAGATACGTTGGATCGGCTGCAGGATCTCGGCTACCAAATGTCACAGGGACTGTATCGCCTCGTTCATGACCTGAGGCCCGCCCACCTGGACGATCTGGGATTGGTCCCCGCCTTGAAATTCCTCATCGAGCAGGATTGCTGTCCCAAAGGCCTGGAAGTGGAATTCGAGACTATGGGCAGCCAACAGCGTTTGGACTCATTGATCGAAACCGTGTTGTTCCGGGTGGCGCAGGAAGCCCTAACCAACGCGGCCCGCCATTCGGGGAGCAACCAGATCAAGGTCCGGATTCGATACGCAGCAGAGAGTATCACAATCGAGGTTTCGGATAAAGGCAAGGGTTTCGATCCATCAGAGGAATTCCGTCCGCCTCGCGGTTGGGGATTGGCCGGTATGCGCGAACGGGTCGAGGCCGTAGGAGGAAAATTAAAGGTAATCTCTGCATCGGGACGCGGAACAACGATTGAAGCCGTTATTCCCCTGGCAGGGAAATCTTGAAGGAGGCAGCATGGGAACTATTACCTTGATGTTGGTGGACGATCACGATGTCATCCGTACCGGCCTGCGTTCATTCCTGGAAACGCAGCCGGGTTTGCAGGTTGTGGCAGAAGCTAAAAATGGAGGCGAAGCCATTCTGCGTGCCCCACAGGCTCATCCGAACATCATCCTGATGGATATTACCATGCCTGAAATGGATGGTTTGGAAGCAACGCGGCAGCTCAAGTCACTATGTCCAGACAGCCTGATCCTGGCTCTGACTGTCCATGACGATAAGCAATATTTTATGGAAATGCTGGCCGCCGGTGCATCGGGCTATATCACAAAACAGGCTGCGGCTGAGGAACTGGTGTCTGCCATTCACGCAGTGGCCGCAGGGAATGTCTATCTTCAACCGGCATTGGCGCGTTGGCTGCTGCAAGATTACCAGCGCTTGGCGCGGCAGGTGGAGACGGAACCATTGCCATATAATGAGCCAAAAAGCGAGCCTGTTGTCGGCCTGGACATTCTGAGCAAACGCGAACGCCAGGTGCTTGAGTTGGTCGCACAGGGGCAGAACAATGCCCAGATCGGCAAACAGTTGGGACTCAGCCCAAAGACCATCGGACGCCACCGCGAACGTATGATGAACAAACTGAATATGCATTCGCGCACCGAGCTGGTTAAATTTGCCATTCGTACCGGTTTGATCAGGTTGGAGTAATCACCCCAAAATAGGATATATTGTGGGGGAATTTATGACATCCATCCTGCCTCTTCTCAGGCAGGTTTAATCTAAACATGTAAAATGAACTTATTCATTTAACTGGCTACAAAGTATGACTCGGAGGTGCTTTTATGCAACGGATGAAATTTGTCATTGGTGGCCTGCTCATTCTGGCGGCAGTGGTATATCTCATTGTCTCTTCAACCCAGGCCAACTCTGAATACTTTATGACGATCAGTGAGTTGAACGCCAAGGGACAAACTGTGGTGGACAAGAACCTGCGAGTCTCGGGCGCAATTGTCGGCGACACGATCCAATACGATCCGCAGACTCTGACACTGACCTTCGAAGTAGCAAACGTGCCCGGTGACAATGCTGAGATCGAAGCTCAGGGAGGGCTGGCGGAGGTGCTGCACCAGGCCGTGATAGACACCACCCGCCCGCGCATGAAGGTCATCTATGTTGGCCCCAAGCCCGACCTGCTGCGCAATGAGGCCCAGGCGATCATGACCGGTCACATAGGAACCGACGGCGTCTTCCACGCCGATGAACTCCTGCTCAAATGCCCGACTCGTTACGAACAGGCGGTTCCAGAACAGGCCGCCAGCAGTTAATAAGGAAAGACCTGACAGGTCGAGGGGGCTTGTCAGGTCTTATTTCTATTTGTCACCTGATAATTGATTTGAAGCAAACTTCATTGGTCCCGCGAGCAATATAATTCTGCCGTGGCGGGGCCAGGAAAAGAGGAGCACTCCATGCTTGCAGATTTTGGATACGGGATCTTAGTGGTTTCTTTCCTCGTGGCGCTTTACAGCGTAGGCGCGGCGATCATCGGTGTATGGAAAAAATCGGCGGCACTGGTGGAAAGCGCCCGCCGCGCCATGCTGCTCACCTGGCCGCTGATTACCCTTTCGGCTGCAGCTTTGATTGCCTTGTTGATTGGCAATCATTTTGAGATTTCATTTGTCTATGAAGTCACCAGCCGCAGCATGCCTACCTATCTCAAGATCACCGCCTGGTGGGGCGGACAGGCCGGCTCGCTGGTCTTCTGGTCATGGTTGATGTCGGCATTCGCCTCCCTGGTCACTTTGCGCAAATGGGACCGTGACCGCGAGTTCCTGCCGTGGGTGATCGTAGTCTCATCCATCACGATGGCTTTCTTCCTCGCCATGTCCATCTTCTTTGAAAACCCGTTTGCGCGCATGTGGTTCACTGCCTCTGGAGATGTGGTCAATGCCATGTTCCAGCCTGCCGGAACGACGCCGGTTCCTCTCCAGGCAGATGGGCGCGGACTCAACCCGTTATTGCGGCATCCCGGCATGATCATCCATCCGCCGATGCTGTATCTTGGCTTCGTTTCGTTTGTCATCCCGTTCGCCTTTGCCATCGCTGCGCTGATCACCGGACGCACCGATGATCGCTGGATCCGCATCACCCGCCGTTGGACGCTGTGGGCCTGGCTGTTCCTGTCCTTTGGCCTGGTGCTCGGCAGCCGCTGGGCTTACGACGTGTTGGGCTGGGGTGGCTTCTGGGGCTGGGACCCGGTGGAGATCGCCGCGCTCATGCCCTGGCTGACCGGCACTGCCTTCCTGCACTCTGTCATGATCCAGGAAAAGCGCGGCCTGCTGAAGCAATGGAATATGATCCTGATCATATTGACCTATGCGCTGGTCATCTTTGGCACTTTCCTGACGCGCTCCGGTGTATTGTCCTCCGTGCATGCGTTCGCGCAAAGCGCCATCGGTCCATTCTTCTTTGCTTTCATCGGCGTGACCTTCATCACCTCGATTGTACTGTTGATCTGGCGCTGGCCTGACCTGCGCTCCGAGACCGAGATGAAGTCCATGCTCTCGCGTGAAGCGCTGTTCCTGCTCAACAACCTGTTGTTCATGAGCGTGCTGGTGGTGTGCTTCTGGGGCGTGATCTTCCCGTTGATCTCCGAATTGGTCACCGGTCAAAAGGTAACCGTCGGGCCGCCATTCTACCAGCGCGCAACGGCGCCTCTCTTCGCCTCCCTGATGCTATTGATGGGCATTGCGCCGCTTTCGGCCTGGGGACATTCCAGCTTGCAGACTCTGGGCCGCGCCATTTGGAAATCCGCGCTGGCCGCGCTCATCGTCATAGCTGTTGTTTACTTCACCTATACTCAAAACATCATCGCCCTGGTGGGCTTCTACCTGGTGGCGCTGGTGCTCTTCGTCACCGTGCAGGAATTCTGGCGCGCCGCGCGTGCCCGTCAGAAAGCCCAGCAGGAAAACTTCTTCACCGCGTTGATGCGCCTGACCGGACGCAACCGCCGCCGTTATGGCGGATATGTCATCCACGTCAGCATGATGCTGATGGCCATCGGCATCCTGGGCATCAACCTGTTCCAGATCCAAACCCAGGGAACGGTGGCGGTGGGACAGTCGCTGCGCTTGGGCGGCTATTCCATCCAGTATAAGGATATTGCCTCGTGGGATGACGCTCCGAAGGGAGTCAATTACACCCGCGCCGTCGTGGACGTCTATAATAGCAAAGGCCAATTGCTGAGTGAGCTGTATCCCCGCAAGGATTATTATTACGACTCCCAGCAGAACATGACCATCCCGGGCCAGCGCTCCACTTTGCAGGACGATGTCTATGTCTTGCTGGTGGACTGGCAGCCGGCCTCGGCGAACGGCGCAACCTTCAAGATCTTCGTCAACCCGCTGATCAACTGGTTGTGGATTGGCAGCATTTTGTTCTTCTTCGGGATTCTGATCGCGGCCTGGCCAGATAAAGACCCTGAGAGAGTGACAGTCAAAGCCGGCAACAAAGCCTACCAACCTGGTTCAGCGGATTAGGAAGATGACGCGTATGAAGAAGCATGGTACCCTTACGATCTTTGTTCTGCTGGCCCTACTCGTTCTCGCGGGACTTTGGGTTGGCGCGGCCAAGGCGCAGCAACCTACCCCCTCAGATGATGACGTCAATGCTGTTGCCAGCCAGTTATATTGTCCGGTGTGCGAGAACACGCCTCTCGATGTATGTCCGACCGAGGCCTGCCACCAGTGGCGGGAACTGATCCGCCAGCAACTGGCTGAAGGCTGGACCCAGGACCAGATCAAACAATACTTCGTAGCCAATTACGGGGCGCGCGTGCTGGGCGAGCCGCCGCGCACAGGCTTGAACTGGTTGGTCTATATCCTGCCGCCAGTGCTCATATTGATCGGAGCCTTCATCCTCTTCCGTGCCCTGCGGAATTGGACCAGGCCGTCGAAAGCAGTGGCAGGCTCGGGCGAGTCTGAGGCGAAGCCCGTCGAGCAGGATGAATACGTTGCCAAATTCGAAGAAGAACTTCGGAAACGAAAATAACTGCGCCTGTTTCCTGTGTCTCATCAGTTGCAGGGAGCAAAGCAGGAGGATGCAATGACTGAAACCTTACCCCCCGTCCAGAAACGCGGCGTGCCGCTCTGGGCGCAGATCGTCATCTGGGCTTTTCTGGTGCTGCTGCTGGTCATCGTTGGACTTGGCCTGATGCGCGTCCAAAAGCCGATGGCGGAAGTGAACAAACCCATCCCCGATTTCAGGATGACCTTCTACGATGACTACCAGTACAACGGGCAGTCGGAGATCAAATTTTCCGACCTGCGCGGGAAAGTTGTATTGGTCAATATTTGGGCCTCGTGGTGCAAGCCTTGTGAACAGGAAGCCCCTGAACTGCAGGCGGCCTGGACCGCCTATCAATCCAACCCCGACGTGGTGTTCATCGGCGTGGATTACGTGGACACACCCACAGGAGCCAAGTCCTACTTGACAAAATTCAGCATCACCTATCCCAACGGCCCCGACCTGGAATCCGCCATCTCGCAGATATTCAACCGCAATGCGGGTGTGCCTGAAACCTATATCATGGATCGGCAGGGGGTCCTGCGCCAGGTGAAGATCGGCCCATTCACCTCGGTAGACGAGATCAAATCCATCATTGACGGCCTGCTGGCGAACTGAGAAAAACATGGACTTGAGTGCTGTTTTCTTCCTGCTGGCCGTGCTCATCCTGGTCGGCATGTATTTGTACGCCCCCTTCGTCTCGCGTTCCCGCCGCGTAGTGACGCCCGAGGAACAAGAGACCTCATCGCTGATGGCTGAGCGCGACCGGGTCATCATCGCCCTGCAAGAGTTGGACTTTGACTTCAAACTCGGCAAAATCCCTGAGGATGATTATCCAACCCAGCGCGCCGAACTCCTGAAAAAGGGCGCCGACATCCTACGCCAGTTGGATGAGCGCCAGCCCGCTTCACCTTCCGGGCCGGATGCTGAAGCGCGCCTCGAGCAGGCCATTGCCGCCCGCCGCGCCGACGCGGCCGCCGTCAAAGCTCCAGTCACAGATGATGATCTGGAGTCCATGATCGCCACGCGGCGCAAGCAGCGCGGTGAAAAATCTGCCGGGTTCTGTCCACGCTGTGGCCAGCCGGTGGTCGTCACCGACCGTTTTTGCCCGTCCTGCGGGAAATCACTAAGCTAATCGCCAAAACGTATTGCGTATTCCTGTACGCATTACGAAATACGCAACACGGAACGATACCTAATGAAACTACGCCTCTCTTTTCTCTTCGTAATCCTCTCCCTGACTCTGGCAGCCTGTAATTTCACCCTGGCCTCCGATGTCACTCCACCGCCTAATTATGTCCCACCGACTCCGGCGCCTACCCTAGGCCCGCTCTACCCGGCCCAGCCGGGAGACGTTGCAAACGGCGCGGTCATTTTCGCCCAAAACTGTGCGCCCTGCCATGGCAACGCCGGCCTGGGAGATGGCCCGCAAAGCTCGCAGCTGCCCGTTCCGGTCACTGCGCTGGGTCTGGCCGATGTTGCCCGCAACGCATCACCTGCTCAATGGTACACCGTCGTCACGCAAGGCAACCTCGATCGTTACATGCCGCCTTTCACCAGCCTGACCGATCAGCAGCGTTGGGATGTCGTCTCCTACACCTTGTCCCTGCACACCACCGCCGAACAGGTCGCGCAGGGCAAATCGTTGTTCGAGGCCAATTGCCCGGACTGCGCGGCCAAGTTTGCGGATCTCAAAACGATGGCGGCCCTCTCCGAGGCCGATCTCGTCCACATCATAAAGAATGGGAACAGCGACATCCCCGCCTTTGGAAGCAAGCTGACCGATGACGAAGCCTGGGCTGTGGCGGCCTACCTGCGCACCCTGACCTTTGCCGCCCCGCCTCCTCCCACAGCGACGCCTGTTCCCGCTACCGCGACTCTAGTTGCCGCTGGGAGCGCGACTCCATCAACTTCCACAACTCCTGTTGCAGCGGAGAGCGGAACCCCCTCGGCTGCGGAAATGCCTGTCGCAGGCACACCCCAGACCCAGGTCCCGACCAAAGCGGCGACGGGGACTGCTGTCTCCGGGACTCCGGCAGCCCTGCTCGGTACTGTTAATGGCACTGTCGCGACCAAGAGTGGCACGCCCCTGCCCGATGGCCTGAAAGTCACCTTGCACGGTTTCGATCACGCCCAGGACCAAACAACCGGCCCGCAGGAAGTGCTCACACTGGACGGCGCAGTCCAAAAAGACGGGAGCTTCGCTTTCGGAAATGTAGAGATGCCCACGAATCGAATTTTTATCGCGGATGTGTCGTACCAGGGCATCAGCTACCAGTCCGGTATGGGAACTGCCGATGGGAAAGTTACGCAACTGACCCTGCCGGTGGTCACGCTATATGAAAGCACGACCGATTTCAGCAGCATCAAATTCGACCAGGTGCACGTAGCCTTTGATTTCGGCCAGGCCAATTCAGTGCAGGTTTTTGAGATCTATTCCTTCACCAACAGCAGCGACAAATCCATTGTCATTACCACTGACGGCAGCAGCATCCCATTCATCAAAACGCCAGCAGATGCACAGAGCCTGGGCTTCCAGATCGGCCAAAATTCCGCACCGTTGGTTTCCGCCAGCAATGGCTTTGCCATGCCCCCCAGCACAACGCCCTACTCGATCATCGCTTATTACAACCTGCCCTACGATTCCCAAAAGACCCCTGCAACCCTCTCCCTGGTTGCGCCCGCCACATCCGCTCTGTTCCTGGTTCCCGAAGGCATCAAACTGCAGAGCAGCCAGGTGAGCGATACCGGCGTTCAGCAAATCTCCAATACCAACTACGAGACCTTTACCGCCGCGGATTTAAAGGCTGGCGATACGATCACCTACACACTCTCCGGCACTCCCAGCGGCGCGACATCCTCCCCAAGCTCTGCCACATCCAATCAGACTTTGATCTTCGGCGCGGGCGCGCTCGGCCTGGTATTGATCGCCCTCGGCGTGTGGATGTACGTACGCGACCGCAATCGTCCCCAGGAAACTGATGAAGAGGCGAAAAGCGAGGATGAATTCGAGGATGCCGACAGCTTGATGGATGCCATCATCGCCCTCGACGATTTGCACCGCGCAGGAAAGCTAAGCGACGAGGCTTATCGCGCCCGCCGTGACGAGTTAAAAGAAAAACTGAAAAAGATGTCATAGGATAAAATTCGGCTGCGAACCAGATTAACATGATCAAAGTCAAGAAACTCGTCAAACGTTTTGGCCTAAAGACCGTTCTGCGCGGGCTGGACTTTGAAGTCCAGCCCGGCGAGTTTGTGGCGTTGCTCGGACCCAACGGCGCGGGCAAGACCACCTTCCTGCGCATCCTGGCTTCGCTCTCACGTCCCTCGCTGGGAGAGGTAAAAGTGGCCGGCTTTCGCCTGCCGCATCAAGCTGCGGCCGTACGCGCCCGCCTGGGTGTGGTTTCTCACATGCCCCTGCTTTACGGGGACCTGACCGCCGATGAAAACCTGCGCTTCTACGCGCGCATGTACAACATTCCAGATGAGAGGTTGCGCATCACGGAAGTGCTGGAGATGGTAGGGCTTGAAAGCCGCCGCCGCGACCTGGTGCGCACCTTCTCGCGCGGGATGCAGCAGCGACTGGCCATCGGGCGCGCTGTCCTGCACAACCCGGACGTGATGCTGTTCGATGAA
>JAKANW010000077.1 GCA_021823555.1 Chloroflexota bacterium | reverse complement strand
CTGTCGAAAGATGCAGGAAGGGAGAGATCAAACGGGCCTTCTGCGCCGTCAGGCCCCCGGGACACCACGCCGAGGCTGATCGGGCCATGGGATTCTGTATCTTCAACAACGTGGCAATCGGAGCCCGGTATGCGCAGAAGGTCGGATATGGAAAGGTTTTCATTCCGCAGCCCAAATACAGCATGCTGGATGACCAAACGCCTTTTCTTGAAGCCGGCATCCCGGCAGTGGATATCATTGACTTTGATTACCCATACTGGCACACCACACAGGATACACCCGACAAAGTATCTGTAGCCAGCCTGCAAGCTGTGGGAGAAACCCTGCAAGCCTGGGTCACCCAACAAAATCGTCAACGCTAACAATATGGTCAAAAGCCACAACTCAGCGTACACTTAAGAAAATGGCCATCCAGGAGTTACTTATCCAAATCCGCGAACCCTGGCTTCAACGCGTATCCCAAGCGTTGGCGCGCGGCTCTGGCGTGCGCGAGAGCTTTGGGGAGCAACTCGTCCGCTACTACGACCTGATGCAGCAAGCCGTCCTGACTGGCGACGTAGCCTGGGTGGACCCGATCCTGTATGATTGGGCGCGCTCCCCCACAGAGACCGATCTCGAGCAGGGGCAATACCACGTTGCTTTTATCGTGAACCGCATGGTCAGCCTGACCATTGAGGTGGCACGCGATACGCTTGATCCCCAGGACGCGCTTGACTTCATTGCGACCATCCTCCCTGTTTTTACTTATAGCCTGGAGACGGTCTCCCGTTATGAAATGGAAACGCGCGTGGCCCACATCTCCAGTGAGATGACCAATGTACAAAAGAAGATGGAGAAGCTCGACAAAAGCAAATCCAATTTCATCGCTGTTGCAGCGCACGAATTAAAAACCCCGCTCACTCTGATCGAAGGCTACACATCCATGATGCGCGACCAGCTATTGCAGACCGAAGCAAAAGGAGTGGACAACCTGTTGCGCGGTGTGGATACCGGCATCAATCGCCTGCGGCAGATCGTGGATGACATGATTGATGTCTCGCTGATTGACAACCACCTGCTCTCGTTAAACTGGCAGCCGGTCCAGATCTGGCAGCTCCTGGACCTGCTATGCAAAGAACTACAGCCAATCGTTGACGAACGCCAGCAGGAACTTGATATCAGGAAATTCAGCGGCAGCGACACCTGGCTATATGCCGATCCTGAGCGCATCTATCAAGCCCTGCACAACCTGCTGAATAACGCCATCAAGTTCACACCCGATAGAGGCAAGATCACCGTCCACGGACGCACCCTGCCAGGTTTCATTGAAATTACAGTGGCAGATACCGGGATCGGTATTTCATCTGAAAACCAGGCGCTGATCTTTGAGAAGTTTGGGCAGCTTGGACAGGCAAACCTGCATTCGAGCGGCAAGACCAAATTCAAAGGCGGCGGACCGGGCCTGGGTTTGGCCATTGCGCGCGGCATTATCGAGGCGCACGGCGGCACAATCTGGGTAGAATCAGATGGATACGATGAGGTAAAAATGCCCGGCTCCACCTTCCACGTATTGCTGCCTTCGCGCACACAGGCAACCGACCCGCGCATCGCTAAACTTTTTGATACCCTGGAACCCACAGTCGAACCCAATGACAAAGAAGTCTCCCGAACCGACCATCCCGCCACGTGAACGCGCCTTTCTGGTGGGGGTTGATATTTATCAGCAAAAGCACCTGCTTTCCCTTGAAGATTCCCTGACCGAACTGGCCCTGCTGGCCGATACTGCCGGACTGGACGTAGTCGGCGAGCTGACCCAAAAGATGGATCACCCACACGTCGAAACCTACATCGGCCCGGGCAAAGTGGAGGAGCTTAGAGCCTTCGTTGAGGAGACTCTTGCACAGGTGGTCATCTTTGACGATGAACTTTCGCCGCGTCACCAGCGCGAACTCGAGAAAGCCCTCGGCGAGAAAGTCCGCATTCTGGATCGCACCGCCCTGATCCTCGATATCTTCGCCCAGCACGCCCACACCAGCGAAGGCATGCTGCAAGTGGAACTGGCGCAGTATGAATACTATCTGCCGCGCCTGACCCGCCAATGGACCCACCTGGCTCGCCAGGCTGGTGGAGGCGGCGGACGGACCGGTTCAGCCGGCGGCGTAGGCCTGCGCGGCCCTGGCGAGACGCAACTGGAAGTGGACCGCCGCGCCATCCGCACCCGCATCGCCCACCTGAAACGTGAACTGGAGAAAGTGCGCGCCCACCGCATGAGATACCGCGCCCAGCGGAAGCGCGCCCGCATCCCTACCGTGGCCCTGGTTGGGTACACCAATGCGGGCAAGTCCACGCTGTTGAACCGTCTGGCACGCGCCGGCGTGTACGCGGCCGACCAACTCTTTGCCACGCTCGACCCGACCACCCGCCGCGTGGAATTACCCGGCGGCTATCAGGCCCTGCTGACAGACACGGTCGGTTTTATTCAAAAACTTCCCACCACCCTGGTAGCTGCTTTTCAAGCCACGCTGGAAGAGATCGCTGAAGCCGACCTGTTGCTGCACGTGGTGGATATTTCGCATCCCAACGCGCTGAACCAGTACGAGTCGGTGCAGGAGACGCTGGAAGAGATCGGAGCGGGACACATCCCCATGGTCACGGCGCTGAACAAGGTGGATCTCCTGCACGCTCCTGAAGCGGCGCGTGAAACGGTGCGCAACTTCCCCAAAGCGGTCGCCATCTCCAGCCTGAAGAATATCGGCATTCCCGACCTGCTGCGATTGATGCAGGAAGAACTGTACGAGGCATATTCATCCATTCTCGTCAGGCTGCCTTACCAACAGGGCGCGCTGATCTCCATGTTCCACGAGTCGGGACAGGTGGAACGCGTGGAGCATGAGCGCGGCGGCGTCGTGATGCAGGGCCGCATCCCCGGACGTATGCTGGCGCAGTTCGCGCCCTGGCTGATCAAAGAAGGCCAGCCAGTAGCGGTGGAGAGCGGAGAGGATGAATTTGACGAGGGTACAATCCTGGATGAGGAGAAAGAAATATAATGTCGAAACTCCTGGATTTCCTATCCGATTACCTGGCGCATCGCAAGGGATTATTGCCGCTGGTCGGGATCATCTTCATTTTGCTGAACCTGGTGTTGCAATTTTTCCTGCCGGGAAATCTATTGACCATCAGTAATCTATTCCTGCACATCGGGCTGGTCATCGCCATCTTTGGCTTGGCGCTGGCCTGGGCGCTGTAGCAAGCGTGTCACACCTGACTCTTAGATAAATCCTGTTTGAAAAGGCGCGGGCAGGATACCCTACAAATGGGTGCTGACGAGAGATGCAATTTAATATAAAATTAGGCATCTTTACAAGTAAAGGAGAACCAGATGAGCATCTCAAGTTTGGTGATTTTAGCGATCCTCGGTATCCTGGCCGGGTGGCTGGCCGGGAAGATCATGAAAGGCAGGGGCTTCGGCCTGATCGGCGATTTGATCGTAGGAGTGATCGGTTCCTTCCTGGGCGCCTGGCTCTTCGGGTTGCTGCACATCTCGATTGGCAGCGGCCTGATCGGGACCTTCATCACCGCCGTAATCGGCGCGCTGGTGCTGTTGTATGTGCTGCGATTGATCAAGGCCTAAACAACAAACAGCCAAAACACCGCAGGAAGTTTTCCTGCGGTGTTTTTATTCTCCATCTCTCTACCGTACATCCCATCAATTTGCGTGATTGTGAGCCACCGCTCGCCTGCCCCGATGTACTTGCGGGGCGCTCTTCCCTGGCACCGCCCGCCACCGCCGCAGGGATGCCGCGAGCATCAGCGGAGCGATCCTGTGGACGCCGATGCGAGACGGCAGGGCAGGTGTGGCGGCGCGGCGCTGGCCATCGCGATTCTGACTCCCGACCTGAAAGAAAAATTCCCAACGCTGTTCGACGCCAGTCAGGCCGCGGCGTTCATGCAGCTCGCCGCGCCGGAATTGGGAGTCGCTTCGCGTCCTGCATCGATCTATGAACCGGGGAAGGCACGGACGCTTTTGGAATTCCCGTCCAAATGGCATTTGCGGATCGCGCTCTCGTTTGGTTATCCCGCGGACGAGGCGAAGCTGTCCGCTGCGCCGAAGAAGGGCGGACGCCGCACGCTGGATGAAATTGTGCATTGGAAGAAATGGTGAGCCAAGTGAGTGCGTCGCACCAGACCCATAGACAAAATCCGTAAACGGATAGAATCGATTCTGAGATGGCATCCCGTTTAGTAGGGTGCGACGCACCCTATGCCCGCTCTTCTTCCACCGCACTCTCCTCTAACTTTTTGAACAGTGGACCCGGCTGATTCAATTTCTGTCCTAACCTCAACTTGCTGGGCTTTTGGCATGGTTTTCGTGCAAATACGTATGCTCTTCTCGTCTCAACTTCCACTTTGGGGTTTGGATTACGCGTTAAAGTTTCTTCCAACTCATAGCCAGCTTCTTTCAACCAATCCTCCATTTCATTGGGAAGATAAAAAGCGAAATCCAGGTTGACCGGCTTCCCAAAGAATTCGTCGAGATGTTCATTCTCTTCGCCAATGTGAAATGTGATCAGCAGCACACCGCCGGGCTTGAGCACGCGCTTCATCTCGCGCAAAGCGTCCACAACTTGAGCGCGAGGAATATGAATGATGCAATAGAAGGCCGCAATCCCTCCGAATGAATCATCTGCGTCGGGCAGGGCGAGCATATCACCCTGATGAAAATGGATTTCAGGATTCAATCTTTGCGCTTCGGCAACCATGCGCGGCGAAAGGTCAACGCCTAATGTGCCCACACCTTGGCGGTGTAGATAACGCGCGATTTGGCCGGGTCCGCAGCCCATGTCGCAGATTGGACCTAAACTTCCCACTTCGCGCGCCAGGCGATTCAAGCAATCGCGGTCGAATGGTTTATCGTCCATTTCATCTTTGTATCGTTCGGCGTATTCAGTGGCGGCGCGGTCGTAGCTGGTTTGAGTGTCCAACTTGGCTTTCATTTTATTCTCCATTTATAAAGACTTCCGAAGTCTGTGAGACTTCGGAAGTCTTTCGTTACTTACCCAACCGGGCGCGTTCCTCCTCAACTATTTTTTCTTCCAATTTCTTGAACAACGGCTTGGGTTCATTGAGCTTTGCGCCCGGCTTTAAGTCGCTGGATTTCCATTGCCAACTATCAACGCCGCGATAACGAAGAACTTTATGCGTGCCAAGCGAGTCGGTCACATCTTCGGTGTATTGCTCGCCGAACAGCGGAGTCTCATAGCCGAAGAAGCCATGCAGTTTTTCGCAGGTGAACGGCAGGAATGGGGCGAACATCACCTTGAGCGAGTCGATGGCTTTGAGCGCGGTGTAGACCGTCTTGCCCGCTTCGGCTTTGTCCACTTTGATGGCTGTCCACGGCGCGTTGACATCGAGATAAACGTTCACGGCGGTGGCAAGTTTCATCGCTTCGCCCAATGCTGAACGCAGGCGCACGGCTTCGAGCTCCGCACCCACAGTATTGAATCCGTTTTCGATAACGGCCAGCAGGTCAAGGTCAGAGGGACGAAGCGTTTTCATATCCACAATGGGCACGCGTCCATCCCAATTCTTATAACAGAACGACAGCACGCGATTCGCAAGGTTGCCCCACGTTGCAACCAGTTCGTTGTTGTTGCGCGCCACGAACTCCTTCCAATCCCAATCGCTGTCTTTCATCTCCGGCATGTTGACCGTCAGATAATAGCGCAGTGCGTCGGGATCGTAACGCGTCAACGCGTCGAGTCCCCATACAGCCCAATTGCGTGAGCCGCTGATCTTTTGTCCTTCGAGATTCATGAATTGATTGGCAGGCACATCATAAGGCAAAATCAATTTCACCCCCCTCTGTCCCTCCTGCAGGGGGGATGTAGGAGGATCGAAGATTTCCATGAACGCGCTGCCGACTCCCATCAACTCGGCGGGCCACAGCGACGTGTGGAAGAAGATGTTGTCTTTGCCGATGAAGTGGGATTGCTTCGCGTTGGGATTGACCCACCACTCGCGCCACGCATCCTTCTCCGCCGACAACTGACTCCATTCAATCGGGGCGGAGAGGTAGCCGATGACGGCCTCGAACCAAACGTAGATGCGTTTGCCCGCTTCGGTCCAGCCTGCGACCGGGACGGGGATGCCCCAATCGAGATCGCGCGTGATGGCGCGCGGCTTCAATCCCTCCGACTCGATCTTTTTCAGCGATTCTCCGATGACGGTGTCGCGCATGTGTTCGGCGCGATCTTGCAAAAACTTTTTGACGTCCGGTTCGAGCTTGGATAGATCGAGATAGAAATGTTCGGTCTCGCGCAGTTCAAGCGCGCCGCCAGTTTTGGAGCGCGGGTTGATTAACTTCTCTGGTTCGAGCACATTACCGCAGTTGTCGCATTGATCGGAGCGCGCACCTTCGTAGCCGCAGATGTAACACGTCCCTTCGACGTAACGGTCGGGCAGGAATCTATTTGTGGAAGGCGAGTACCACTGCATGGATTTCTGTGTGAACATAAATCCATTTTTCTGGAGCGCGAGGAACATATCCTGCGAAACTTTGAAATGATTTTCCGTGTGCGTGGATGTGAATAGATCGTACGTGATGCCATAGCCTTCGAAGACTTCGATAAAGCTTTCATGGAATCGTTTGTAAACTTCCTCGACCGGCTTGCCTTCCTGATCCGCGCGGATGGTGACCGGCGTGCCGTGCGAGTCCGTGCCGCTAACCATCAGCACATTGTTGCCTTTGAGTCTGTGGTAACGCGCAACAATGTCACCGGGCAAGTGTGAGCCGGTAATATTTCCAACGTGGATCTCGGCATTGGCGTAAGGCCAGGCAATGGCGATCAAAATATTTTCGGGCATTCGTGTCTCCAATGTTTTATGTCATTGCGAGCGGAGCGACATCGTACTCGAAGAGTAAGCAATCTCCTCGCAAAAACTAAATTCAGGTGGTGCCATGAGATTGCTTCGGGCCGGGTCTGGATACAGCCTCGAGGAACACTCGGCCTATTCGACCATCAGCCCTCGCAATGACATGGTTCTTACAAACAAAAAGGCCGTCCGCGTAACTGGGACAGCCTCTCATTTCATTTGGAAGTGAGACTAACGAGCATCCCAGACGCGGCAAGACATCTCCATTCGCATTATGCTGCGCATGGCCGTGGTCACACCTGCACTCCCTGGCACTGCCCGCCAGGGCAAGTGTGCGCCAGGTGCAAGTGTTGTCGCCATTGGGAAGTCGGGTCTGCATTTCACAGGCGCAATTTTAGGCCGAGGGCAATGGTTTGTCAATGGGGGTTTGCGCTGGCCGCGTCGAAAAATGCCCTGCCAATAACCCAGCGATAAGAAGAACAAAACCGGCGAATGCCAGCGCCAAAAACAGGCCAAAGAATACAAGCAATCCGGTGAAAACCATGAGCCCGATCCGTGAGTCGAGATGGTTCAACACATCCATGAAATCCGGGAACAAACGGAACAAATTGTAAATAAACCCGACCAACCCTCCAAGCAGGGTCAGCGCGCCGATACCTTGAAGCAGGGAACCAAGGATGTGCAATCCCTGATAGAAACAGCCCTCTTTGGTGACCCTTCGTCGCTTTATGATCTGAGTTTGTTCCATTGTCATGAAGTCAGTCTACAGGAACAGGATGGCCTTGTCAATTACCCGCCTGCTCTACAACATTCTCAGGCTGGACAAAGGTGGGCACGGTATAATCGCCCCATTCTCTCACAGGAATAACCATGAAACGCTACCTCCTTTTCACCGTCTTCGTCTCTGGCATGACGACCCTGGCTGCGGAGTTGGCTGCCTCCCGACTGATCGGCAACGTCTTCGGGACGAGCAACCTGGTCTGGGCCAGCATCATCGGGCTGATCCTCATCTACCTGACGGCGGGCTACTTCCTGGGCGGGAACTGGGCCGATAAGAATCCCACGCCAGCCGCCATGTACCGCGTGCTGGCCTGGGGCGCCTTCACGCTGGGACTCGTGCCCTACATAGCGGGACCCGTTCTCAGGTCCGCCGCGACCGCTTTCGAGGGGCTGCAGATCGCTATTTTGGCAGGCTCCTTCGTGGCTGTGCTGATCCTGTTCAGTGTACCCGTCACATTGCTGGGCACGATCTCGCCCTTTGCCATCCGCCTGAGCATGGATGATACAAAGACCGCTGGTGTGACATCGGGCAGGATCTATGCCATCTCCACGCTCGGCTCATTTATTGGCACCTTCCTGCCCACGCTGGTGACCATTCCCGCCATCGGCACCAGGAACACGTTTCTCGTCTTCAGCCTGTTCCTGCTTTTCGTGGCGTTGGCCGGGTTGGGAAAATATGCCAGCCCGCGTGTCATGCTGCTGCATTTCTGGATGCCTGTGGTGCTGGCGATTGTGGCAGCGCTCTTTGCCAGCCAGGCCATCAAGTCTAACATTGGGCAGGTCTACGAAACGGAGTCGGCCTATAACTACATCCAAGTGCAGCAGATCAATGGTTACACGCTCCTGCGCCTGAACGAGGGCCAGGGCATTCATTCCATGTATCGCCCGGACACGCTGGAATACGGCGGGCCGTGGGAGCAGTTTCTGGTCGGGCCATTCTTCAACAAAGGTGAGCGGGTCTCGGACGTGAAGCGTATGGCCATCATCGGGCTGGCGGCTGGCACGGCGGCGCGCCAGGCTACGGCGGTCTTTCATGGCATCCCAATTGACGGTTATGAACTGGACCCCAAGATCGTGGACGTGGGTCGCAAATATTTCGACATGAACATGCCCAACCTGAACGTGCACATCGGCGACGGGCGGCTCAACCTGGAGCAAAGCCAATATAAATATGACATCATTGCCGTGGATGCCTACCGGCCGCCCTACATTCCTCCGCACATGACGACCCAGGAGTTCTTTCGGATCTGCGCCTCCCACCTGACCGATAACGGGGTGCTGACCCTCAACGCTGCCAGCGTCCCCGGCGACCGCCGCCTGATCAA
>JAKANW010000076.1 GCA_021823555.1 Chloroflexota bacterium | reverse complement strand
ATGCGCTGGATCATGAACGGGATGCCGCAAACGGCGGAAGAAGCCTCGAAACTTTTCGTGGCCCCGACGCCTGTCCCAACAGCAACGCCCGCGCCGTAGCAATAGTTTGCTACCGGTGGTAGAATGCAAATCACTATGGCGATAATTATTCGAATCCGCGAACAAAATGTGGAAAGATCTCCACGCTTTGCCCACCTCATTCGCGGCCCATTGCACCATAAGTAAAAGATATTCTAAAAGAAACTAAGCCATGAATCCGCGAGGGGGTCGCAGATTCATGGCTTTTTTTTGCCAGAAACGCGAGGCAGTGCCTGAGAGATCAGCACAGTCTCGCGTTTTCGTTTTCCCTGAACAAGATGAGGTGAAACATGGCAAAAAAAACGCGCAATCGTATTGCCCTTGCGCAAAACTTTCTCAGAAGTTCAAAACTTGTGCGCGCCCTGGTCGCCGCAAGTTCCATTGGGCCGTTTGATACCGTATACGAGATCGGCTCAGGATGCGGGATCATTACCGCGGAACTTGCCCGGACCGCTCGCAGAGTGATCGCCATTGAAAAAGATCCCGCACTTGCGCATCAACTGCATCGACAATTCCAACACATCCCTAACGTGAATATCGTTGAAGGCGATTTTTTGCAGTATCGTATTCCTGACAGAAAATACAAACTGTTTGCCAATATCCCATACAACCTCACGGCCGCTATTGTGCGCCAGATTCTGCATGGCTCTCCCGCAGCCAGCGAAGCATACTTGATCATGCAGAAGGAAGCGGCGGAAAAATTTGCGGGCAGCCCAAAAGAGACACAGTTCTCGATTCTGGTTAAGCCGCGCTACAGTTTCCAAATCATTCGTGAATTGCGAAGGACGGACTTTGAACCCGTTCCTGCTGTTGACTCTGTGCTCTTGCGCATTACAAAGCGCCATCCGCCGCTCATCAGGGAGGAGGATGCCGCGCTCTACAATGATTTTATTTGCCACGGCTTTGGAATGTGGAAAAAGAGTCTTAAGCTGTCTTTCAAACCGATCTTTACCTACCCACAATGGAAACGCTTATCGCGGGACCTGCGGTTCCCATTGGACGCCACACCGACCGAACTAACCTTTGAGCAATGGCTGGGACTATTTGACTTCTTCATGCGCGGGGTTCCGATGAATAAGCATACACAGCTTAAGAGCGAAATTAAGTAATTTGCATTACGCAAAGCGCCTTAGTCATAATCCGTGATGTGTAATTCGTAACGATCAAAAAGGTCATCTCCTAGGAGATGACCTTTTTGATTCTTCACTGATCACTGTTTACTGAACATTGTCCACTGATCTTACATGTGCTTGATGATCGCGTCGCCGAACTCGGAGCACTTGAGCAGCGTCGCGCCGTCCATCAGGCGCTCGAAGTCGTAGGTCACGGTCTTGGCAGCGATGGCGCCTTCCATGCCCTTGACGATCAGGTCAGCCACCTCGGTCCAGCCCAGGTAGCGGAACATCATCTCGCCGGAGAGGATGACCGAGCCGGGATTGACCTTGTCGAGGTCGGCGTATTTGGGCGCGGTGCCGTGGGTCGCCTCGAAGATGGCATGGCCGGTCTCGTAGTTGATGTTAGCGCCCGGCGCGATGCCAATGCCGCCCACCTGCGCGGCCAGCGCGTCGGAGAGGTAGTCGCCGTTCAGGTTGAGGGTGGCGATCACGTCGTAATCGCGCGGGCGAATGAGGGTGAATTGCAGGCTCACGTCGGCAATGGAGTCCTTGATCAGGAGCATCTTCTTCCACTTGCCGTCGCCGTGCGTATCCCACAGCTTCAGGGCCTCTTCCACTTCCTTCTTGATGTCATCCTGCTGGGAAGGCGACATCATGTCGAAGCCGGGGTCAACCATCTTGGCGTTATCTTCCACAGACAGGTTCGGGTTGGCTTCCTTGTTGCCCAGGATCCAGGTCTCGCGCTCGGTGACGATCCGGTTGCGGAACTCACGCTTGGCAACCGTGTAGCCCCAGTCCTTGAAGGCGCCTTCGGTGAACTTCATGATGTTGCCCTTGTGGACGAAGTTTACGCTCTTGCGCTTGTTGTCCAACGCCCACTGGATGGCGGCGCGGACGAGTCGTTCGGTGCCTTCCACGGAAACGGGCTTGATGCCAATGCCTGCGGTATCGGGGAAGCGCATCTTGGCGTATTCCTTCGGGAAGGTTTCCTTGAACAACTCCTTGAACTTCTTGTTCTCTTCCGTCCCATACTGGAACTCGATGCCGGTATAAATATCTTCGGTGTTTTCGCGGAAGATCACCATGTCCACGTATTCAGGATGCTTCACAGGCGAAGGGACGCCGTTGTAGTAACGCACAGGGCGTTGGCAGACGTACAGGTCCAGCAATTTGCGCAGCGCCACGTTTAAAGAACGGATGCCGCCGCCGATCGGCGTGGTCAGCGGGCCTTTGATCCCGACCAAAAATTCCCTGAACGCCTCGGTGGTCTCATCCGGCAGCCAGTTCTGGAACTGTTTGAACGCTTTCTCTCCAGCGTACACTTCCATCCAATGGATCTTGCGCTTGTTGCCATAGGCTTTTGCCACGGCTGCATCGAACACGCGCACCGAGGCGCGCCAGATATCGCGGCCGGTTCCATCGCCTTCCACGAACGGAAGGATGGGATTGTCGGGTACCTGCAGCTTCCCATCCTTGATACTGATCTTGGCCCCACCCGCGGGGACTTTTACGTTTACGTATGCCATGTGTCACTCTCCTTGCGAAAATATCAAAAAGATTATAACATCCGCCTCTCACGTCCCCTCAGTGACGATTGTCACGACAAATGCCCCCTTTTGCGATAATTCACCTCACCTTGAGCTTCAAATTGGCTGCTATTTTCTGTCCTCTCCCCCTCTATTCAACAATGCGGGCAATTTTTCCTCCAAAGCCGGGGCTGGGAACGATTTGGGCACAGCGAAAAGGTTAAAGGTATAATCCCCATAATAATTTTGCTCAGGAGTTTTTTTCAATGGTAGAAAATTTTGATGTGATCGTAATTGGCGCCGGGCCTGCCGGATACGTGGCTGCCATCCGCGCCGCGCAACTCAAGCAGAAAGTCGCCATCGTGGACAAGCAATGGCTGGGCGGTGTATGTCTTAATGTTGGTTGTATCCCATCCAAATCACTGCTGCGGAATGCCGAGATCGCCCACATCTTGCGGGAACGCGGCAAGGAGTTTGGCTTCTCGTTCGACAATTTGAAACTGGATTACGGCGTGGCCATCAAACGCTCGCGGCAGAATTCGGACCGGTTGACCAAGGGCGTCGGCTTTTTGATGAAGAAAAACGCGATCACCGTTTACATGGGCGAAGCGCATCTTTCCAAACCGACAACTGTCACCGTTACCGACAAGGACGGCAAGGCGACGGAGTTATCCGCTAAAAACATCATCGTTGCCACCGGCGCCAGCGCAGCTGTCCCTGGCGCGTGGAAAGTGGACGGCCAGAAAGTCGTCACGTACCTCGAAGCCATCGTGCAGGAAAAACTGCCAAAATCGGTGATCGTGATCGGCTCCGGCGCGATCGGCGTGGAATTCGCAACGGTGTGGAGTTCCTACGGCGTGGATGTGACTGTTGTCGAGATGCTGCCGCGTTTGGTCCCGCTGGAAGATGAAGAAATCTCGAAAGAGTTGGAAAAGGAATTCAAGAAGCGCGGAATCAAATGTCTGGTTGGGAATAAAGTCGAGGCGGTCGAAGCGACGAAGACCGGCGTGAAGGTAACGGTATCCGCTGGCGGGAAGACAACGCCGCTGGAGGCCGAGCAGGCTTTGGTCGCGATCGGGTTCCGTCCCAATTCAAAAGGACTCGGCCTCGAGCAGGTCGGCGTCAAAATTAACGAGCGCGGCTTTGTTGAGATCAATGAAAAGATGCAAACCAGTGTGCAAAACATTTATGCCATCGGCGATGTGACCGGCAAGTTGATGCTGGCGCACGTCGGCTCGGCGATGGGAATCGTCGCCGCCGAGAACATCGCCGGCGCGGAGACGGTCACGCTCGATTATGAAATGATGCCGCGCACAACGTATTGCCAGCCGCAGATCGCGTCATTTGGATTGACCGAAGCACAGGCGAAGGAACGCGGCTACAACATCAAGATCGGACGTTTCCCATTCCAGGTGAATGGCAAGGCGCTGGGGCTCGGCGACTACGCCGGTTGGGTCAAGATCGTGATGGACGAAAAGTACGGCGAGATCCTCGGCGCGCACATGATCGGTCCAGAAGTAACCGAATTGCTGCCCGAACTCACGCTGGCGCACCTGATGGAACTGACACCGCACGAGATCGCCCGCAACGTCCACGCCCACCCGACGCTTTCAGAAGTTTTGATGGAAGCCGCGCATGGCGCGGAAGGAAGCCCAATCCACATTTGAGTTTGGGTACGGCAAGACCCCAAAGAAGCTTGAAAGCCTAAAACGGTAATCACCGTCCCGCAGGTTTGAGTAATTCAATCGTGTTTTGGGATAGAACCTGCGGGACGTTCTACCGAATAAGAAAACTCTTTAAAATCTTTGCGCCCTTTGCGGTAACACTTTTTCGGCTTGGCCGAGTGAGGATCTGCATTGGCAGGAGAGGCTGAATAGTTTCCAAAAGGATATGATTTTTACCATGGACATCAAAACTCAACTGAACGAAGCACTGAAAAAATCCATGAAGGCCGGGGATGAGGTCCACAAGCGCACCCTGCGCATGGCGCTGGCCGCCATCCAACAGGTCGAAGTGGACAAGCGGACAGCCCTGGACGACGCAGCGGTCATGTCCGTTCTGCAAAAGGAGATCAAGAACCGCCGCGAGGCGCTCGAAGAAGCCAAAAAGGCCGACCGCGCCGATTTGATCGCGGACAACGAAGCCGAGATCGCGGTGCTGGAAGCCTTCCTGCCCAAAGCCATGCCTGCCGAGGAATTACGTGCCCTGGCCCAGGCCGCCATTGCCGAGACCAGCGCCGCCTCGATGAGCGACATGGGCAAGGTCATGAAAGTCGTCATGGCGAAAGTTGCGGGCCGCGCCCCCAACGATATGATCAGCCAGACGGTGCGCGAACTGCTTCAGAAATAGGCAGGATCTGTTTGGCAGGATCAGTTGGTTCTCAAACGCGAGCCCCTGTAACGCACACAGGGATTGAATTCCTGATACGGCAGCCGGACTCTCGCGCCAAATAGATCGGCCAGAGATCATGCAGTTCCGCCAGTCTGTTCCCAAGCGTATTGTTGCACTTCAATTCATCCTGCTTGCCTCGTCTGGCCTGGTAACGTTTGCCTTACTGACCATCCCGATTGGCTTGCGCCCGACCTCGGTAGCAGTCAGCGTGGGGGAAGTAGCGCCGCGCGACCTGCAGGCCCCGCGCGACATCGAATACGTCAGTGAAGTGCGCACCGAAGAGGCGCGCCAGGCGGCCGAACAAACCGTGGCTCCCGTTTATTCCGCGCCCGACCCGGCGATTGCCCGTCAGCAGATCGAACGTTTGCGCACCGCCTTGCAGTTCGTCACCCTCGTCCGTAAAGACCCGAATTCATCCCCCGAGCAAAAGCAAAGCGACCTGACTGCCTTGAGCGATGTCCGCCTAGACTCTAATACCATCCAACAGATCCTGGCGCTCTCACCCACCCGCTGGGATGCCACCCAGCAGGAAGCGTTAAGTGTGCTCGAACAGGTGATGCGCAACCAGATCCGTGCAGATGGCCTCGATGCAGCCCAGCGCGGCGTTATTTCGCGCGTCAGCCTATCCTTTAGCGAGGACCAGGCGCGTCTGGTCGCGGACCTGGTAACTGCATTCGTGGTCCCGAACAGTCTCTTCAGCGAGGACCTGACCGCCGCCGCCCGGCAGGCGGCCCGCGATGCGGTGGAACCGGTGGTGCAAAAGTACAAAGCCGGTGAAACCATCGTGCCCGGCGGCGAGATCATCACACCCGCCGATATGGAAGCCCTGACCCAGTTGCACATGATCCAACCCAGCCAGCAAGTCACAGAACTGTTGGGGACAGCGGCGGTGATCCTCATAGCCATATCCATCGTTTACATGTATTATTTCCGCCGTCGCCGTCCATCGGTCACGAATGATGCGCGCAGCCTGTCCGTGATCGCCCTGGTCTTTGTGCTCTTCCTGGCTGGGGCGCGGCTGGTTATCCCTGAACGCACGCTCCTGCCATACTTCTATCCGCTCTCTGCCGCCGGATTATTGCTCTCCACTTTGTTCGGCGTCGAGACCGGCTTTATCATTTCACTGGTACTTTCCCTCCTGGCGGTATATGGACTGCCAAATGCGCCTGAACTTGCCCCCTATTACCTGTTTTCTTCCCTGACAGGCATCTTTATTCTTGGCCCGGCGCGGCGCTTCTGGGCATTCCTGCGGGCTGGCATGGGAATTGCCCTGGCAGGCGCGGGAGTGATCCTGGCTTATCACCTGCCGGTCTACCAGACCGACACGGTCGGCATTTTTCAACTGCTGGGCGCGGTTGCATTCAATGGACTGGCTTCGGCTAGCGTAGCCCTCACATTACAATACCTACTGGCCCAAACGCTGGGACTGACCACCCCGCTTCAACTGCTCGACATCGCGCGCCCGGATTCACCACTATTGCAATTCTTCCTGCGCCGGGCGCCGGGCACCTACCAGCACAGTCTGCAAGTCGCCAACCTGGCCGAGCAAGCCGCCGAGCGCATTGGTGCCGACCCGTTATTGACACGCGTCGGAGCACAGTTCCACGATGTAGGCAAGGCCAACAACCCGCCCTTCTTTATCGAGAACCAGCTTCCCGGCAGCATTGATACCCATAACGACCTGCCCCCCGAGGAGGCCGCCGCCATCATTATCCGCCACGTAACGGATGGTGTGGTCATGGCGCGTAAATATCGCCTGCCGCGCCGTCTGGTTGATTTTATGCTCGAGCATCACGGCACGCTCATCACCCGTTACCAATACAACCAGGCCCTCGAAGCCGCGCATGGCGACGCGACCAAAGTAGACATCGAACGCTTCCGTTATCCCGGCCCGCGGCCGCGCTCACGGGAGACCGCCTTGCTGATGCTGGCAGACGCCGTGGAAGCGCGCACACGCGCCGAACGTCCCGCCAACGAAGAAGAATTGCGCACGCTCATCCGCAGCGTGGTTGATTTCGTCCAGAAGAACAACCAGCTTGACGATACCATGCTGACCCTGCGCGACCTCAATTTCATCACCGAGGCGTTCGTTACCACCCTGCGCGGCCAATATCACCCGCGCATTGAATACCCGAAGGGCGAGCCAGCCGCAGCCTCCCTCGACCAGACCAAACCCGTAAAAAATGATCCACATTGAATCCAAATACCTGCCCCCGTTCGATATCGAACTTGTCGAAAGCGCGGCGCGTACCGCGTTGGAACATCAGTCCGCGCCCGCAGACTCGGATTTAACCATCGTCCTGACCGATGATGAACAATTGCAGGAACTCAACCGCGACTATCGCAACGTGGACGCGCCGACCGATGTCCTTTCCTTCCCCGCTTCCGAGCCGGACCCTGAGACGGGCGCGCGTTACCTGGGCGACATCCTCATCTCGATCCCTCGCGCCGAGGAGCAGGCGCGCACCGCCGGGCATCCACTGGAAGTGGAGGTGCAGCTACTGGCAGTGCATGGCATCCTGCACCTGCTGGGCCACGATCACGCCGAGGCGGGGGAAAAGGCCCGTATGTGGACCGCGCAGGCCGAAATCCTGGCGAGAGTCGGGATCCATCAAATCAGCATCAGCGACGAGTGATCGTCTTTGAATCAGGTATTCCGGACGTTCTTTCCAAATCCCTTGTCCGCCAACACGCTGCCATTCTCAAACACTGTCCTGCCGCGCAAGACCACCTTGCGAACTTTGCCCTTTACCTTCCAGCCCTCGAAGGGAGTCCAGCCGCAGCGACTGAACATTTCGGCAGCTTTGATTTCATAGCTGGCATCTTCATCCACTTCGATCCACGTCTCCGGCTGGTCGGGGAGATGGAAGATCTTTTTGGGGTTGGCGTACATCTTTTCAAGAATTTGACCGATGGTTAGCCGACCCTGACTGACCGCAGTGAGCAGCAGAGGCAATGCAGTTTCCAGGCCGGGGAATCCTGGCGGGGGATTCTCCGAGTCTTTTTCTTCGAGGGTGTGGGGCGCATGATCGGTGGCGAAACAATCAATCACATCCAGGTTTTCCCAAAGAGCCTCAACGTCTTCCTGCGTCGCCAGGCGCGGACGGACTTCGCCGCGTCCGGCATGTCCGCGGCTGATGACAAGGATATCATCCTTTGATAAAAACAGATGATGTGGCGTGACTTCACAGGTCACTTTGAGGCCGCGTTGCTTGGCGGCCTTGATCAACAGGATCTCTTCCTTCAGTGAGATGTGCGCAATATGGACGGGCCGGTCATACAGCGCGGCAAACAGGATCGCGGCCGCCATGCTGCGGCTCTCGGAATGTGTAACAATCGGATACTGCTTTGGATATTTTTCGAAATGCGGCCCCCAAAGGGTCATATCATCGAGGCGTAATTGACCGAATGTCATGTCGAGGTACATTTTGAGCGCGGCGGCTTGATCGGCCAGCGCGGCGACTTTCTCGGCGTTATCCGGGCCTGCGCCGAGGAACTGTGCGTAGTCGCAGCGCGCTTTCTGCCGGGCTGCACTGAGGGCCAGGTCGAGAGTCTCGGCATCGAAGATGGGCGGTTTGGTGTTGGGCATGGCCAGCACCAGGGTGACTCCACCTGCCAGCGCGGCGACCTGAGGAAGAGGCGCTCCATGCCCGGCAGATCGAATGTGACGTGGCCGGCGCATGGCGTGCCGTCCTTGGCCGACGGATGCTCGATCGTGAGCCCGCACCACGGGATGTCGGGTCAGCGTGATGGCGGCACCCACGACGGTGGCGGCAAGGCGGATGCGACCAATGCAGGCATCAACGCCGCGCGCCACCCGATCTTCTACTGCGGCGACGCGGACTCGATCCTGGACCCGCACAGCCTGGAGCACGTGGTGCGGCCGGTGATCGAA
>JAKANW010000075.1 GCA_021823555.1 Chloroflexota bacterium | reverse complement strand
GTGGTGACAGGTTCCCTGCAAAACCTGGCCGTGGAGGCTAACCGCATTGCACAGGGACAACTGGATCATCCACTCCAGGCGGAAGGCGCGGATGAGATTGGCCAACTGCGACGGGCATTCGAGCAGATGCGCGCCAGCTTGAAGGCCCGCCTGGAAGAACTGAATCGTCTGCTCTTCGTCAGCCAGGGTGTAGCCTCCAGCCTTGAGATGCAGGATGCTGTCGAACCGGTGTTGGAAGCGATTATCTCAACGGGAGCCAGTAGCGTGCGCGTGGTACTGGAAGCGGATACTTTGCCTGATTCAACTCCGCAGCTTCCCTCGAATTTTTCGCTAGGCTCGGCGCGTGAGAGGCATGCCTACCTCGATGAGCAAATCCTAGCCCTGGCCCAGGCGCAGGACAAGATCGTGATCCCGAGCACGGCTCGTTCGCGCGAGTTGGTGCTGAATCATTCAGTAACAAATCCGGCTGCCCTGTTGGCCGTATCTTTGCGCCATGAGAATCGCAATTACGGTGTGGTTTGGGCCGGTTACGATCAACAGCGGGCTTTCACTGAGGCGGACATACGCTTCTTCACAACGTTGGCAGGCCAGGCAGCCCTGGCAGTCTCCAACGCGTTCCTATTCCTGAGCGTGGAGGCCAGCCGTCGCCAATTGGAAGCCATCCTCAATTCCACGCCTGACCCGGTCCTGGTAACGGATCATCGCAATCGCTTGCTATTGGCCAATCGAGCCGCGGCGCGCGCCCTCGGCTTGGAAGCCAGCCGCAGTACAGGCCAGCCTACCGAGAGAGTCGTCTCACAACGGGCCTTGTTTGACTTGCTGCAATCTTCAACCCAGGAACAGCAATCTGCCGAGATCGTCCTGGCGGATAAGCGCACCTACTTGGCAACAGCCTCCACGGTGCAGGTGGAAGGACGTGCGGTGGGCCGCGTCTGCATTCTGCGTGATGTGACTTACTTCAAAGAGTTGGACACGATGAAGTCCGATTTCGTGGCGACTGTTAGCCATGACCTGCGCTCGCCCTTGACGCTCATGCGTGGATATGCCACCATGTTGGAAATGGTCGGCGAACTGAACGAACAGCAACAGGGCTACGTTAAAAAGATCATCTCTGGCGTCGAGAGCATGGCGCGGCTGGTGAATGACCTGCTGGACCTGGGACGGATCGAGGTTGGGGTCGGGTTGGAGGTCGAGAGTGTGCCGGTGCTCGATATCCTGCAGCGGGTCACAGGACCGCTCCAGCACCAGGCTGAGCAAAAGAATATCACCTTGAATGTCGAATTGCCCAGGGATCTGCCCCAGACTGTCCAGGCTGATGGCGCTTTGCTTCACCAGGCAGTATACAACCTGGTGGAGAATGCCCTCAAGTACACGCTGGGAGGAGGGCAGGTGACAGTTAGCGCCTATTCCAGCGCCGGGTGGTTAACCTTTGAAATTTCCGATACCGGCATTGGGATTGACCCACAGGATAAGCCGCGGCTGTTCGAAAAGTTTTTTCGTGGTTCGCAAAGGGAAGCGCGTGCCCAACACGGTACAGGATTGGGGTTGGCAATCGTCCATTCGATTGCTGAACGCCACGGAGGCAAGGTCTGGGTCGAGAGCGAATTGGGCAAAGGCAGCACCTTCTTTCTGCAAATCCCGCTGGAGCAGAAGAAAGACGATCAGACGGCGGGAGGCTAAAAGTCGTTTATAATCATTTTCCTCCCCTCGGGAGGGGCTTTTTTAATTTGATGATCACTCCTGATAATCATAACTCCACGCCTTTCATCCACCGCGCGAATGAATATGAACCACCTCGCAATCTGAGCCATTTTCTGATCGGCCATCCATTGCAAACGGCGGATGCGCCTCACCAGACGATTGGCAAGGCCATTGGCCTGGCTGTATTCGCCTCGGACGCGCTATCCTCGACTGCGTATGCTACCCAGGAAATTCTGGTCATCCTGGCCGTGGCTGGGACATTTGCCTTTGGTTACGTATTTCCCATTTCGATGGCCATTGTTGTTCTGCTGGCGATCGTCGCCATTTCTTATGAGCAGACGATCCATGCCTACCCGGATGGGGGCGGAGCGTATATCGTTGCCCGTGACAACCTGGGGGAGTTTCCGGCTGTGATGGCCGCGGCGGCTCTTTTAACGGACTACATTCTCACGGTCTCGGTCTCGATCGCTTCGGGGGTGGCCCAGATTGTTTCAGCCTATCCCGAAATTTTCCCATATCGTGTACTGATCGCGGTGACATTTGTGTTGTTTATCATGTTGATCAATCTGCGCGGTGTGAAGGAATCCGGCGCCGCGTTTGCCGTGCCCACTTATTTCTTTGTCTTTATGATGTATGCTGCGGTAGGAACCGGGATAATCCGTTTCTTTCTCGGCGATTTGGGAACGGTCATAGACCCGCCTTCCATGGAAGCATTTGGGGAATCCGTTGGCATTGTGACTCCCTTCCTGCTTTTGCATGCTTTCTCAAGTGGTACGGCCGCTCTGACCGGTGTGGAAGCCATTTCCAATGGCATCACTGCTTTTAAAGAACCGCGCTCTCGTAATGCAGGTATCACTTTGATCTGGATGGCGATTATCCTGGGTTCCCTCTTCTTGGGGATTTCCTTCCTGTCCACACATGTCGGGGCCATCCCTTCGGAAATGGAAACTGTTATTTCGCAATTAGTACGGACGATTTTTAATGGGCGCGGCGTCCTGTACTTAATGGCCATCACGGCCACGACCGTTATTCTCATCATGGCTGCCAATACGGCTTTCGCGGATTTTCCCCGTCTAAGTGCGCTGGCAGCCAAGGATGGCTTCCTGCCGCGCCAACTGACTTATCGCGGCAGCCGTCTGGTGTATTCTTATGGCATTGCTACCCTGGCTGCCATTGCGTCGCTGCTGATCATTGTGTTCAAGGCCAGTGTTTCGAACCTGATCCCGTTGTATGCCATCGGTGTGTTCCTGTCGTTCACGCTTTCGCAGGCAGGCATGGCGCATCGCTGGTGGAAAATCGGGCACCTGAAAGAGGGAGTGGAGATTGAGGAACGGGGTTCCACGCTTCGATACGAGAAAAACTGGCAAATCAAGATGGCGATCAATGGCTTTGGCTCTGTGTGCACGGCTATCGTGATGATCGTGTTTGCCTTGACGAAATTCAAGGATGGCGCTTATATCGTATTGATCCTGACGCCGCTGTTGATTGGGCTGTTCAGTTTGATCCATTCCCATTATTCCAGGTTGGCCAGCCGCCTCTCGCTGGAAAATTATGGGGAGCCGCCGCCTCTGATGGGACGCCATCGCGTGATCGTGCCGATCAGCAACGTGCACCAGGGTACTTTAGCTGCCTTGAGATATGCGCGTATGCTCTCGGACGATGTGACTGCGGTCCACGTTTCAATCGAACCATTGGAAACGGAAAAGGTCCAAAAGAAATGGGAGACGTGGGGGAAGGGGACGCGCCTCGTCATTTTGGATTCCCCGTATCGCCTCTTCCTGGAACCTTTGCTGGGCTACCTGGAAGAGATCATTGCCAACCGGCAGCCTAACGAGACCATCACCATTGTGGTACCGCAGTTCATCCCAACCGTTCAGATATACAATGTTCTGCACATGCGCACTGCCGATATGCTTCGCAAGGAGTTGCTGACCAGGCCGGGCGTGGTCGTGACTGACGTTCCGTACCAGATCTCATAACACCCCCAACGTTCCGATTTGTAATATAATCCCCGTGCTCTCGCTCCAGGCGAGGGTATATTTTTGTAGGCAGCAAGAAAGAGAAAGTAGTATGTCTACCCATCAAAATTTGGATCAATCAGCGATCATGCAGCGTTCGAGCGAGTACCAGCCGCCGCGTTCGCTCAGCCACTGGTTGATCGGACGTCCGCTCCAGACCGCCGACGCACCTCACCAAACCATCGGCAAGGCTATTGGCCTGGCCGTTTTCGCGTCTGACGCTTTATCTTCGACGGCGTATGCAAGTCAGGAAATCCTGACAATTCTGGCGCTGGCAGGCACGGCTGCTTTCGGTTATGTCTTCCCGATCTCAATTGCCATCGTGGTTCTTCTGGCAATTGTGGCTATCTCCTATGAGCAGACCATCCATGCTTATCCGGGAGGCGGTGGCGCTTACATCGTGGCCCGCGATAACCTGGGCGAACTGCCGGCGCAGACTGCCGGGGCGGCGCTGTTAACCGACTATATCCTGACGGTGGCGGTCTCGGTCTCCTCCGGCGTGGCGCAGATCGTTTCAGCCTATCCGGGGCTGTATCTGTATCGCGTCGTGATCGCCGTCGGTTGTGTATTGTTCATCATGCTGATCAATTTACGCGGCGTGAAAGAATCCGGCGCGGCCTTTGCTGTGCCGACCTATTTCTTTATCGTGATGTTGTATTTGACCGTCGGCATTGGCATATTCCGGTTTGCGACCGGTTCTCTGGGGACAGTGATTGATCCTCCGCAACTTCAGATCCCACAGACCGTCCTGATCGTTACGCCCTTCCTGCTCCTGCATGCTTTTTCCAGCGGCACGGCTGCCCTTACCGGTATCGAAGCCATCTCGAATGGCATTACTGCTTTCAAAGAGCCTCGCAGTCGCAATGCCGGGGTCACCCTGATCTGGATGGCTTTGATCCTCAGTTCCCTGTTCCTGGTGATTTCTTTCCTCGGCGGGCACATTGGCGCCATTCCATCTGAAAAAGAGACGATGATCTCACAGTTGGCCCGCACAGTCTTTGATGGGCGCGGCATCCTTTACCTCGGCACGATTGTTGCCACAACTGTGATCCTCATCATGGCTGCCAATACTGCCTTTGCAGACTTCCCCCGCTTGAGCGCCTTGCACGCCGGGGACGGTTTCCTGCCGCGCCAGTTGACGTTCCGCGGCAGCCGGCTGGTATATTCAAATGGCATCATCACCCTGGCCATCATCGCTTCGGTTTTGATCGTCCTCTTTAAAGCCAGCGTGACGCGCTTGATCCCTCTGTATGCCATCGGTGTGTTTTTGTCCTTCACGCTTTCGCAGGCAGGCATGGCGCGTCGCTGGTGGAAAGTGGGGCATCTCAAACCAGGTGAGGAAATCGTGGAACCGGGTTCGACCCTCAGGTATGAATCTGGCTGGCAATATAAAATGATCGTCAATGGCTTTGGTTCGGTTTGTACAGCCATTGTGATGGTGGTCTTTGCTGCCACCAAGTTCCATGATGGCGCCTGGATCGTCCTGATCCTGACCCCTTTCCTCGTCACAATTTTCTTTTCCATTCATCATCATTATAAGGATTTGGCCAAACATCTTTCCCTGGAAGACTTTGGCGGTTTGCCTGCCCGTACAACCCGCCACCGTGTCATTATGCCCGTCAGTGGTGTGCACCAGGGAACGGTACAAGCTCTACGCTATGCCCGCCTGCTTTCAGATGACGTCACGGTGGTGCATATATCCATTGACCCCGTCGAGACCGAGAAAGTGCGCAAGAAGTGGATCAGTTGGGGCGAAGGGACTCGCCTGGTGATTTTGGATTCGCCTTATCGTCTGTTTATCGAACCGTTGCTTGAATATGTAGAAGAGATCATTGCCCAGCGGCAGCCGGACGAAACCGTTACGGTCGTGGTGCCACAGTTTATTCCATCGAAGCCCTGGCATAATGCCTTGCATATGCAGACTGCCAACGTGCTGCGCAGTGAATTGTTGTCCAAGCCTGGGGTCGTCGTGACGGATGTGCCCTATCATGTTGTTGAAGGCAAGGAGTAAGATATGAACTTCATTATTGTAGGTTGCGGGCGGGTTGGTTCGGAACTGGCTTACCGCTTGTTTAAAGGCGGGCACCAGGTGGTTGTCGTTGATTACGACCGGGAAGCGTTTAATCGCTTGCACCCTGACTTTCGCGGCCGGACTTTGGAAGGCGAGGGGTTGGCTGAAAATGTTCTGGAGCGCGCCGGCATAAAGGAAGCCGACGGCTTGGCAGCAGTTACAAATTCTGATACGTTGAACGCGGTTGTGGCGCATACCGCCAAGTCGTTTTACAACGTTCCCATCGTGGTAGCCCGCAATTATGACCCGGCCTTACGAAAGGTGATTGAAGCCTTTGACTTGCAGACGGTCAGTTCAACATTCTGGGGTGCACAGCGGGTTGAAGAATTGTTGATAAATCCTTCGCAAAGGACAGTCTATTCCGCAGGGAATGGCGAAGTTGAGGTGTACGAAGTGGTGGTCCCTGAAGCCTGGAACAACCGTACACTGGGCGAGTTGCTGGAACCGCTCACAGGGTGCTATCCGGTTGCCATAACGAGAGCAGGCCGTTCGTTCCTGCCCGAGGCGGCTGTTCGTCTTGCAACGGGCGACGTGTTGAACGTCAGCACGACCTTTCAAGGTATCGGGGTGCTGACGTCTCGCCTGGGAAAGGTGGAGGCGTAACATGTTCGTACTGATTGCCGGTGGCGGGCGGACTGGGGCGCGCCTCGCTAATTTCCTGCTCAATGAAAAACATAAAGTCCGTTTGATCGAATATCGCCGTTCCCTTTTGGAACGCCTGCATCAGGAGTTGCCGACAGAGTGTATTTATGAAGGGAATCCAATACAGCCTGACATCCTGGAGTTGGCAGGTGTACGTGAGGCGCTTGTGTTGGCGGCTGTGACCAGCGATGATGCGACCAATTTGGCGCTGTGTTACCTGGCCAAGACGATGTTCGAGGTGCCCCGCACGATCGCGCGTGTCAACAACCCGAACAATTCCTGGCTGTTCGATGAAAAGTTCCATGTGGACGTGGCGCTCAACCAGGCTGACCTGCTGGCGCATCTCATCCAGGAGGAGATGTCGCTGGGCGATATGATGACCCTCTTCAAGATCCGCCGCGGGCGGTATTCTGTAGTGGAAGAGAAGGTGCCGGCCGGGGCGAAGGGGATCGGCATCCAGCTTAAGGATATGGAATTGGCCGAGCATTGTGTGATCGCGGCCATCATCCGTGATGGGGTGATGACCCTGCCACGCGGCGACAGCACCTTTCAGGAAGACGACGAAATTGTGGCTGTTACCAGCCCGGAAGGCGCCAAAATATTGGCGGACCTGCTGGCCCACCCTCATTACCCGGTGCGCGAAGGCAGGAAAAAAAGCCCTGCAATCGAAAAATAGCCTTTGACCGAATCATAACCCTTACGGTATAATACCGCGCCAGTCTATACTGCCTGCTTGTTCCCTGGCGGGAGTTTTTCCTTGATATGGAATTCCCTTGCGGGACTTAGCAATCATCTTTTGAGTGAGGAACGTCAAGAATGACCAAGCGAACCTACCAACCAAAAATCCGCCGCCGTGTGCGTGTGCACGGCTTTCGCTCGCGCATGGCTACGGCCGATGGCCGCGCTGTGCTCAAGCGCCGCCGGCTGAAAGGCCGCTATAAATTGGCCGCCAAGTCCAACGAGCACGTCAAGCGGACTCGCTGGTAAAGCCGGGACGGGCGTGACTCGCGGATCAGGCTCTCCCAGCCTTTGACGAGGAACGGGTGCAGCGTAAATTCCGCCTGACCCAGTCAGATGACTTCAAGCGGGTGCGGCGAACTGGTAAGTCTTATGCCCACCCGCTTGTTGTGTTGATAGCCCAGGCCAGCGATGCACCTGATCTAAAAGTGGGAGTCACTGCCGGGCGGAGCGTGGGAAACGCGACCCAACGCAACCGTGCGAAACGATTACTGCGCGAAGCCATGCGGCCGATCCTTCCCACCCTCGCCTCCGGTTGGGACTTGATCCTGGTTGCCCGCCCAGGCATGATCGGCGCTTCGCTGAGTGATGTACGTACCGCCTTGTTGGCCCTGCTCCGCCGCGCCGGACTCACCCCCGCTGATGAATTCTGAGTTTCATCTTCACGATTACCCGAATGAGCCGCGTCTGCGCGATTTGCCGCGTATGCCGCTCAATTGGCCGCGCATCCTCCTGCTGGCGCTCATCCGCTTGTATCAGAACACCATTTCACGCGGCCTGCCCGAAAACACCTGTCGTTTTTACCCATCCTGTTCTCATTATGGTTACCAGGCAATCTACAAATACGGCGCGCTGAAAGGCTCGTTAATGGCTGGCTGGCGCGTCTTGCGTTGCAACCCCTTCAACCCCGGTGGGTATGATCCCGTCCCCTAGGAGTGTAAGTTTGACCACAAAACGTTTTTTCCTGATCACTTTGATTGCGGTTGGCGCACTGATCCTAAGCGCATGTTCCAGCGCGGCTTCACGTAACGTCAGTTGGCCCGGCCTGGCTGCGGACGCGAAAGCTGCTTATCTTGCCGATGGTTCACAGATCTATGCGGTGCGCCTGAGCGACGGCGCCCAACTATGGAAATATCCTGAGAAGGCGGATGCCAAAGTCTCGTTTTTTGCGACCCCGGTCCTTCTTGGGGATGGCCGCCTGGTGGCCGGTAGCTCCGGTTCCGACCATTGTATTTATGTGATTGACACAACGAAGATTGATGCTGCAACGAATACCCCCAGCGCCGCCTGCGCCTTTGCGGGCGCCCAGGATATTTGGGTCGCCGCGCCGCTGGTAGTAGATACGACTATTTATGCCCCCAACAACGATGGCTATCTGTATGCGGTTGACCTGACCTCCGGCAGCCTGCTCTGGTCGCTGGAGATTGGCAAAGGGGGGCACCTGTGGGCCACACCGGTCAGCGATGGCAGCCACCTGTTCGTCTCTTCGCTGGACCATTTTGTTTATGCCATTGATTTGCAGAGTCGCAAGGTTGCGTGGAAGGCTGACCTGGGAGGTTCGGTGGTCGGCGCGCCAGCCCTGAGCACAGACGGGAAAACCATCTTCGTAGGCTCTTTCGCCGCGAAAGTGTTCGCCTTGGATGCTTCCAACGGCAAGGTGATCTGGCAGCAAAACACGAAAGGTTGGGTGTGGGGCAGCCCTGTTTTAAATGGGGATATGCTTTATATCGGCGATGGGGCGGGGCAGCTATATGCACTGAAAGCCTCCACCGGTGAGATCGCCTGGTCGCTCCAACCTGCTGATGCGCTGGGACCCCCTGGTGGAGCGCTACCTGGCCTCCAGCCTGGGCGA
>JAKANW010000074.1 GCA_021823555.1 Chloroflexota bacterium | reverse complement strand
GGACGCAATCCGCACCGCCGGGCTTGATGATGTAGGGAATAGCTCCCTGCGGATTGATCGCGACGTTGAACTTGAATTGGCCCGTGGAGGCTGGGATGGTTGTGACCGTGGCCGTCTTTTGATTGCCCAACCAAATATCCAAGCGCGCTTGAAGATCGGTCATAGATGTTTGGCCGGAGAAGATCTGACCGGTGACATAAGCCGCGGCCGTCAGCCCGTTGCCGGCGTAGAGCGTCTCGCCGTTGGAGGGGGACGCGATCAAGACAGACACATCCTTGCCGCTTACCGGCACGCCCGAAGGACTGGTGTACGCTTGGTAACTGATTGGCGGCGTCATGGCTTCGGAAGAACGCGGGAAGGCCGGGCACCATTCCAAGTTGGCGCCATTTGGGTGACAACCTTCGCAGCGTAGCTCAATTACGCGCGGCGGTTCAACCTGTCCGCGCGCATGGTGGCAGGCGCGGCAATCGGACGGGGCCGTGACTTTTGGCAGGTCGGCCGCGGCTACGGGCTGGCTCCACGTTTCCATATCCCACAATCGGACGGAATTGTCGGCGCTGCCGGAGGCCAATGTTTTCCCGTCTGGCGAGAATGCCACCGCGTAGACAAAACCCGTGTGGCCCTGCAGCACGCGGATTGGGCTGCCGTCGCTCACGTTCCACAAGCGGACGGTCTCATCCACTGAGCCGGAAGCCAACATTTTTCCATCGGGCGAGAAAGCCACGCCCAACACGCTGGAGGCGTGTCCTTTGAGCGTTTGCAGTAGGCTGCCGTCGGCCATGTTCCAAACGCGCACGGTTTTGTCGAACGAACCGGAGGCCAACAATTTTCCATCTGGAGAAAAGGCGAGACAGCGCACCCAATCTTCGTGGCCGGTTAGGGTGTATAGCAATGTACCGTCTGGGATGCGCCAGACGTGCACGGTCTTGTCGCCCAGGGCCGCGGCGACCAGCTTCCCGTCGGGCGAGAGCGCCACGGCGCGGACGCCAGTGGTGTCTTTGTCCAAAGTCAAAATGGTTGAGCCAGCCGCAGCGTCCCAGACGCGCACCGTGTTGTCGTCTGAGGCGGAGGCGAGCAGTTTCCCATCCGCGGAGAAGGAAATGCTCCGCACCCATTTCTGGGAGACGTTCAGGGTTCGGGTCAACTGGCTGACGGGAGCGTCCCACATTTTGATCGTGCCGTCGAAGAGACCGGCGGCGAGTGTGTCAGCGCGGGGGAGGAAGGCGACGCTGTGCGCCCAAACGTCGGTTTGAATAAAATTCAACGCAGATACATTCTGGGGGTTAAAAAGATAAATGCCGGAGGTTCCGCCAACTGCCAGGAACTTGCCATCCGAAGAAAATGCCACAGAGTGCGCCTGTTCAAACCCACTGGCGGAGAGCGTGAGAACATGAACCGCTTCTCTGTTTTGGGCAGAAGCGGAATTGGTGTAAAGAAGTGATAGGCCAATGATCAGGGCAAATAAAAAAATAATAAGGCCTTCAAATCTGCGTTTGCGCATCGTATCCTCTTTGTTAACCTGTCAGGGGTGGGCAAGTGCCCACCCCTGTGCAAGGTTTACCGTTTAGAGCTAAATCCCGATTCGGAATCGGACGGCGTAGAAGATGAACCTGCCGATCACCTCGCTCACCAGCACCAGCACGAACGCGCTGTAGGCAAGCGTAGCCCAGGTATTCTCTTGCTTCGTCTCAGAGGCATTTCGGTATAGGGATGCGCCGATGATGCCCGCTCCTATCACAACCAAGGCCAGCCGGATGACCATGGCAGCGCCATAAGACCCGAACATTAGGCCGAGACTGTGGATGGCTGCGGTTCCTTGTGTGCCCAAGAAGGCCATGTACAGCGGCAACACAATAAGCTCCAGACCCAGCAGGATGATGCCCGCCATCGCGTTCCAGCGAAGCACGCGGCCCACAAACTCCTGAGTGGTTGAATCGTTCTCCATAGCGGCGTGGTTGATCATGAGCGCTGAAGCGCCGCCTAGCACGCCCAATAACAGGGTGGTGACAAAGAAGTTGATGGGGGTGGCCGCGGTGTTCCATGCCGGCTCGGCGGGCAGCATATAGGTCATGCCCATGCAGAAGATGTAGATCAAACCGACGATGGCGGTGATCCAACCGATCACAGTGCGCAGACTCTCGGAGCCAATCTCGCGCCACACCAGGAAGGCGTACACCACGAGCAGGGCCATGAACGCTACACCGAAGACCACTTCTCGGCTCATCCAGGAGGTGGCAAGGTTCGGCACGGCCCCGATGACATGCAGTACTTTGCCCAGGTGGAAGAGCGAGGCAACCATGGCCAGGATCATGACCGGCACCACCATGTACATCGGTTTATTGGTGAGGTTGGATGCCTGTTTTGTGCTCAATGTGTTGAACGCAAAGGTGCGGACGATCATCAACACCAGCATCATTCCGACGGACAGCTGTCCCAGGATCGTGAAGATCAGTAATGCCCATTCACGCGTGTTCATGTTACAGCTCCTCGAGGTTCATCAGGTGACCGCTGGCGTCGCCAGTTGTCTTGGTCACTTTATTGGGGTTGTAGACCACGGAAGGTTCGGTGATCTTGGGGTCGGGCAGCGGAGCGGGGGCGTTGAAGTTGCCATATTTTTTCTGCAGCTCGTCCAAGGGACCGAAGTCCATGGCGCGGTACGGGCAGGCTTCGACACAGGCCGGCTTCTCGCCTTTATCCACCAGGTCGTAGCACATGTTACATTTGGTCATGACGCCCAGTGCCTCGTTGAATTGAGGCGCGCCGTACGGACAAGCCCAGGAGCAGTAGCGGCAGCCGATGCACTTGTCCTGGTCAATCAGGACGATACCGTCGTCACGTTTGGAGATGGCCGCTGCCGGGCAGACCTGCAGACAGACCGGATTGGCGCAGTGCATGCACGCCGAGGACACGAAGTAGGCGTACACGTCGCTGGGAACCATTTCCTGTTCCTGCTCGACCCATTCGCCGCCTTCGTATTGGAAGACGCGGCGCCAGCGAATCCCGGTGGGCAGATCGTTCTTGTCCTTGCAGGCTACTTGGCAGGCCTTGCAGCCCGCGCAGTTCTCGATATTTACGTAGAAAGCTAGTTGTTTAGCCATGGTTCATCTCCTTAAAGTTTCTCGACCTGAACCAGGTTGGTATGCTGAGGGTTGCCCCTTGCAAACGGCGTTGGTTGATACTTTGTCAACACATTGGCAGAACCGCGCACATCCACACCGCTCGCATTGGGTTCGTACCAGCCGCCCTGCGGCATATTGGTTTGGCCCGGGCGGATACGATTAGTCACATACGCTGGCAGATGAACTTCGCCGCGGTCATTGAAGACCTTGACCATGTCACCGTTTTTGATGCCGCGCGTCTTGGCGTCGACCGGGTTGATCCACAGACATTGCGGATGAGCTTCACGCAGGTAATCCACATTGTCGAACGTGGAGTGGGAACGTCCAACCCAGTGCGTCGTGGACATCATCAACGGATATTTCTTGCGCAACGGATCGCTGACGCCTTCCCATTCAGGAATGTATTTGGGAACCGCCGGGATTTCTTTAGGATCGTTCAGGCTGGCCAAGTAGGGCGAATAAATTTCGATCTTGCCTGTAGGCGTCTTCAGCGGATTCGCAACAGGATCCTGAATAAATCCTGTAAAGGCCACTACAGGTTTGGACTTGAAGGTTTTGTAGATGCCGACTTTGCGGAACTCGTCGAGCGACGGGAAATCCGGGTAGTTCTTCTGAGCAGAAGCAACGATATCTTTTTCCCAATCCTCGGCAGTGGCGTGACCGTCCCGGAACTGGTCTCCCAGCCCCAGCCGGTCTGCCAGTTGTTCGGCGACCCAGAGCGATGGCATGGCTTCGTACATGGGCTCAATGAGTTTGTGGTTCAGCAGCGCCCAGGCGTGATTGCCTTTTTCGCTGTGGCCTTCACCCGTGATGATTTCCTCAGCTTCAAAACCGGTGGTGTCGGGCAGGAGGATGTCCGCGAATTTGGCGCTGGGTGTCATTGAGACATCGCTGGCCACGAGGAACTCGAGCTTGGTATCATCTTGCAAAATCTTAGTGGTCAGGTTGATGTCGGAATGCTGGTTGATGATCGTGTTGCCGCCATAGTTCCACATGAACTTCATGTTGGCTGCCAGGCGGTCGCCGCCGCGCACGCGGTCTTCTGGGCCGCTCGTCATTTCGGTGCCGCGCGTGATGTAATCCGGCCATTTGAAGACGGGGAACAGGGTCTTGATCGGGTTGGCAGGCACGGACGGCAGGCTGTCCATCTGGAACGTCATGCCGGTCGGGCGCAGACCCGGACTGCCGCCGCTAATCGAAAAGTTTCCGGTCATGGCTGCCAGGATCGGCAGAGCGCGCACGGGTTGTTCGCCTTGGGCGCGGCGCTGCCAGCCCCAGCCTTGGAACATGGCGCACGGTTTGGTCCCGGCGATCTCACGCGCCAGGCTGGCGATTTTGTTGGCGGGAATGCCGGTGATGGGCGCGGCCCATTCAGGGGTCTTCTCGATGCCATCGTCGCTTTTGCCCATGATGTAGGCCATCCAGGAGCTGTTGGCGGGCGCACCTTCCGGCAATGTGTCCTCATCGAAGCCAACCGCGTAGGTGGACATAAAGTCCTTGTTGTACAAATTTTCTTTGACCATGACGTTCGCCATGGCCGCGATTAGGGCAACGTCCGTACCGCCGTTGATCGGAATCCACTCGGCATCCAAGGCCAGGGCGGTATCGGTCAAGATCGGGTCAACGGAAATAAATCGTGCGCCGTTTTCTTTGGCCTTCAAGTAGTAATAACCAGCGTTATCGCCGCCAGCGCGGGTGACCAGGGAATTGTCGCCGAACAGGACGATCAACTTCGAGTTGATTACGTCATCGCTAGTGTTGCCGGCTCCAGCCGTGATGTAGGGCAGAACCGAGTTATAGCAAGCCGTACTGTAAGAGTTGTAATAACCCTGGTAGCCGCCGAACAACGTGATCAAACGGGCCATCGGGTTGCGGCCATCGGGCCCCTTCCAGTTCACGCCTGAGGCGTAGTGCATATAAAATGCCGCATTGCCGTATTTATCCTTGATGCGCTTCATCTGGTCGGCGATGGTGTTCAACGCCTCATCCCAACTGATGCGCTCGAACTTGCCTTCGCCGCGCTTGCCGGTGCGCTTCATCGGATATTTAATACGATCGGCCGCGTAGACGCGGTGGATTTGTGAACGTCCGCGCAGACATGGGATGGCGCGCGGATTATGAATTGGATCTTCCTCTGTCGAGGGATCTGGAACCAGACGGACAATGGTGCCGTCTTTCACAACAGCTCCAAGGATGCAGCGACCACCGCAGTTATGGTAACAAGCCATCGTCATTACTTGCTCGTCACTGACGGCCGCCGCCTTTGCCACTGTTTTGAGGCCGAAGTTCAGGCCGCCCGCCAGGGCGGCAGCCCCGCCAAGTGCGGCGCTCCATTTTAGGAAGCTGCGGCGGCTCATGACAGTGTCGTTCAGGGCCTTTGTGAGGAAATTATTTTCAGTCATGTGCTTTCCTCCGGGAAAGATTCGAGAATGCGGGAACGTTCTTCGTGTGTGGAGCGAAACGGCTCCATTCGGACATTTGGGCCTGCTTCTGTTTCATCGATAGGCACTCTCCTGCTAATGATTTTGCGGCTAGGAATAGTCGCACTAGTTCCATTTTTCACTAGCAGGATACCACCGGCAAATCACACATTCATCCCTAGTTGGTGCAATTTTTCCTCACCCGAAAGGGTGAGCTGGAGTTTTTGTAACCGTATCTTTGGAAACCCGAAGTTCTACTTCAAGATTGACTTTGCATACCCTCAAAGTAGAGTCTGCGGAATCCTTGCTTGCGTTTCTCTGGCGTTGGCAGACGGAACAATTAAACTTGCAGCCAACCGCTGTCAACTATCGCGCGGCGTGACCAAGCCATGCTTGAGGGCATAGGTGGCAGCCTGCGTTCGATTTTCGAGTTGCAGTTTTCCTAAAATGCTTTTCAAATGACTTTTGACGGTGTTGATTGAAATCGAAAGTTTGTCCGCGATCTCCGAGTTGGTGGCCCCGCTTGCCACCAGGCGCAGAACGTACAGTTCTCGTTCAGTCAGGGCCTGTTCGCCTTTTTCCTCATCCGCCAGGCGGTTTGCCACGGCCTTGAGCAATTTGCCGGCCAGGGCGCGCGTCATGGCGGTTTCGCCTTTCACCACGCCGGTTAGTAGGTCAAACAATTCGGTGGCGTCCAGGCTCTTTAACAAGTATCCAGAAACTCCGATCTGTACTGCCTCGTAAAGATGACCATCCCGTTCGGAGGATGTCAGCATCACAATGGCAATGTTCGGAAAGCGCGTTCGAATTTCTTTAGCTGCCTGCAGGCCATCCATCTCTGGCATATAAATATCCATCAGGATGACATTCGGTTGAAGTTGTTCCGCCATTTGAACGGCTTCCATGCCGGTGGAGGCCTCGCCAACCACGTCCACCAAGTCTTCGCGCGTCCGCATTAGGCTGATCAATCCCTGGCGGAATAATTTATGGTCATCGGCAATTAAGACTTTAATCGTCATTTCGTCACCTTTTCAGTTAGAGTCCTATACGGATATGAGTTGCATAGAATAGGAAGCGCCCAATGATCTCGCCGATCAGGATCAAGAGACAGGACATATAAACTGGCACGATCAAACCCTGCGGAGCTATGCCGGACTTGTACATTTTGTACACGGCGTATCCCATCCAGAGTGGTGCGACTAAAATGCAAATGAAGCGCAATATCAAGAGGGGTGTATACAATTGGAACAGGAGCTGCAAGCTGAGATGGGCAATCTGATCTCCCAGGCTGAGATAATAGATTTGGTAGAAGGATAAACCCATGTCGATTACTACCGCTACAAAGGCCACGCTGACCAGCCAAATCAGGCTATATTTAAATACCTGCATGCGGACCTCCACGTCATCCGCTTTTTGGATTTCAGCAAACTTGAGGTCCAGGATCAGCAGGCAGGCAATTGCCATCGTTCCCAGCAGCAGGGTGGTTGCGTAAAAACTGGGAATCACGGTTGGGGAGTTCCACGCCACTTGGGTGGGAATCATGTAGATGCGTGCCATGCAGTAAACCATACTAAAACCGATCGTGATATCCACCCACCCGAGAACGGTGATGAGTTTGCGATACTCTTGTTTAAAGAGGCTAATCAGCCAAAGCGCCAACAGCGTGAGAAAAAAGAAAATAGTAGAGATGATCTCCCGGCTCAACCAGGAGTGTTGAAAATTGCGCACGGCATAAAAGGAATATAATGGCCTGCTCAAATGGAAGTGTGCGCTGCCCATGGCTACGATCGCCGTGATGACAATAACCAGCAATGGGTTGCGTATAATGCGATCCATTTCGGCAGGGTTAAATCGGGAACTAGCGCGCCAACGCAGAATCCATAATATCAACATGGAACCGGTTGCCAGTTGCATCAAAATCGTGTAAACCGGGAGAGCCCATTCACGCACATTCATCGTAGAACCACGCTTTTCTTTTTCAAGCGTTCCTGCTGGAGGCAGGGGAGACAGCATTCCACCCGCGTGCCTCCATTCTCGCTTGATTCGATGGACAAATTGCCACCAACGGATTCGGCGCGCTCACGCATCGTTTGCAATCCAAAACTGCGCTTCGAACTCGATAGGACGAACCCAACGCCGTTATCCTGCACGTGCATCATGATTTTTCCCGCCTCTTTCTGTTCTTCCTTGACGATCATCACTTTCACCAGGGTTGCATTGGCGTGCTTGCGGACGTTCGCCAGCGCCTCCTGTAAAATGCAAACCAGTTGGACTTCTGCCAGGGAAGCGAGGTTGAGAGCCCCGCGTACGCGATAAGCAAATTCGGTTTCGATGCCGGTCTGAATGCCGAATTCGTCCAGATATTCCTTGACGGCAGAGGCGAGGCCTTTTTCCTGCGCCAAAGTGGTACGCAGGCTGAGGATATTCTCGCGCACATCGGCGTTGGCCGTCTGAACGGCTTGGCGCATTTGGGCGAGTTCCATTTTTAGTTGATCTGGTTTGCCTTGTTTCAGGAGGCTTTCCAGGGTTTGCACCTCCAGGTTGAGATAGCCCAGCACCTGCGCCAGGCCGTCGTGCATTTCGCGGGCAATGCGGGCTCGTTCCTCCGTCACTGAAAGCGACTGTAACTGGGATGTCATCAAGCCGTGCTGAATGGCAATGACCACCTGATCGGCCATGCTTTCCAAATAGATCAGATCCGTCTCTGAAAAATCGCGTTCCTCGTATCGGGCAATCCACAGGGCTCCAATCGCTACATTATCTAGTTTCAATGGGACAATGGCGACAGCTTTTGCTGTATGCCGGCTAAAAAAACACAGTCCTTCATACATCTCTGCCGACTCCGTCCCTGTGGAGCGATAAGAATGGAGTGACCGTGTCGCTTGTTGGATAAGTGGGCTGATGACCGGTACAGTTTGTCCGGTGATCAAATCTGTTTTCTTATGGTTGGAATAGCATTTCAACGCCAGGTTGCCGTTTTGTTGGTCCATAATAGCCACCCCAACAAAGTTGACATCCAACAGTTTTTTGATGTTTGCGGCGATGAAGCGTAGGATCTCATCCACGTCGTCCAGCTCTGCAATGCGCCGGCTCGCGCTGACCAGGGCATTGGTCCAGTTTTCGGCGGTTTGCCGGGCATGGATTTGGGTGTCAATGGCGGCCTGCTGGGCGCGGTCGCGTTCCTCCTGCAAGGCTCGTAATTGACGTTTGCGGATAGCGTCGAACACATCCAAGGCCTTGACTACGAACAGCGTCACAATCAGCGCCGACAACATCCGCCAGATTTCGATGGGCAGGCCGGTCACGTCCAGCACGCGTTGATAATCCAGCCACGTGGTTAGGCCATAGGGTGCGGTGGCGCCGGAGTTCTCGCCCACAAAGGCATTGTTGATCACGCGGTCGTAGTTGTAATATGAAGCCGGTCCGTAGGGCGCAGCCGGCACGATTAACCCGACCACGACAGCTTCGAAGAGGAAAGCAAGCCCTGCCCCGGCCATTAAGTTGGAGACGTCGAGCAAGCCTTTTTTTCTCTGGA
>JAKANW010000073.1 GCA_021823555.1 Chloroflexota bacterium | reverse complement strand
GGCGCGTATAGCATCGAGCGCGAGACAGAAGCGCTGGCGCGTGCCGCCCGCATCATCGTCGCCAACCAGGCCGAGCAGACCCAGTTGCGCTTTCTGTATAACGGTGACGCCCGCAAGATGGTCACGATCCCACCGGGCGTGGACGTGAGTCACTTTTATCCCATCCCGGGGGACGAAGCCAAACAATTCATCGGCCTGTCTCCCGAGCACCGCATGGTGCTGTTCGTGGGGCGCATCGAACCGCTCAAAGGCGTGGATACGCTCATCCGGGCCATGTCCTGCCTCAAGGTCAAGGAACTGATGCGGCCTGTTCATCTGGCGATCATCGGCGGGGAACCGGGAGTCAGCCCGCAGGAGATGAGCGCTGAGATGGCGCGCCTGCAAAAGTTATGCGACGAGTTGTGCATGGGCGGCATGGTGGTCTTCCTCGGCAAGCGTGGGCAGGACACGCTGCCGTACTATTACTCGGCTGCGGAGGTGCTGGTCATGCCCTCGTTGTATGAGTCGTTTGGGATGGTGGCGCTGGAGGCCATGGCCTGCGGTACGCCCGTGATCGCTTCGCAGGTGGGCGGTCTGGCTTACCTGGTGCGGGATGGTGAGACGGGCTACACGATCCCGGATAACGAGCCGGACGCGCTGTGCGAAAGACTGTCAGCCTTATTGGGCGATTCGCATCTCCACTCGACGATGGGCCTGCGCGCCGCACAATACGCGCAGGACTACGCCTGGGAGAAAGTGGCCGCGCAGGTGATGGGAGTTTATGAAGGGCTGGTGGGGGAATGATCCGCGGAGGCAGTCAAGAGACCTTCGTTAACTTGATGCGCAGCCAGGCGGGCAAGCCTGCCAGGGTTATTTTTCCCACGGCGAAGCTCTCTGAAAAGCGAGTGCGATTGACGATTTGCTCGATTTCGCTGGTCGAGTAGGTCATTCTCAATTGCTTCATCAGGAAGACCGGCGTGACCAGCTTGCGCAGCAGGTTTTCTTCTTTGAGGTTGGCTTTTAAGGCCGCCTGCACTTCCGGTTCATTGAAGTCCCGATGGGTCTCAAAGAGATAGGCAGAGCGGCCCCTTTTTAGAATGCGGAATATTTCATCGAGACCCTTTTCAGGCTCATCCCATAAATAGAAACTGCCTGTACAGGTGACGAGGTCGAAGAAGTTTTCTTCGTAGTCTGTCTTGCGGATGTCGCCTTGACGGAGGTCAGCGCGGATGCCGGACAGATTTTTCCCAGCCAGTCCGACCATGGCCGCGGAGATGTCCAGCCCAAATAACTCGACCTGCGGGGCGAGTTGGTGCACCTCGAACAACAATTTTCCCGGCCCGGTGCCGATATCCAATAGTCTGCCGCCTTCGATCCGGGAAACCAGGTCACGCGCAATCTCCCGGTGCTGGCGCTGGATGGCTTTGGTACGCGTCAGGCTGCCGTACAATCCTGCGGCAAAGCCGGGCATGTGGACGAAACTATCCTGGCCTCTGCTTTTCATCGCACCTCACTGAGAGCACATTGGCTCAATCTATTTGCTCAACTTGGGCGGAGTATAAACCTATTTTGATGCCAAAGCGCCCGACTCGGCAGGATGGCAGAGCATTGCTTTTTTGAGCATCACCGACAAAACCAGCTCTGGAAAATCCCCAATTTTCCAGAGCTGGTTCATTGCCGACCAATTCCCTATTATGCTTTCTTCCTTGCAGCCAGGATGTATCCTTATCTTCTCATCTGTGGTTAAATATGCCCATGGCCATTCACTTCCTCAACTGCTTCACCTGCAATGCGCGCTTCCCGCGTGGCTGGGAGACCGGGACTCTCTGCCTGCTGGTCGAAACGGACCAGGGTCCCGTGCTAGTGGATACGGGCCTGGGGCTGGATGATTACGCCCATCCCACCTGGTTCACGCGTTTGTTCCGCCTGCTCACGATCATGCCTTTCGAGCCGCAGGAGGCGGCCGTCAACCAGGTGCAGCGATTGGGATACCAATCGGAAGATGTCCGTCACATCGTCCTGACCCACATGCACTTCGATCATTGCGGCGGGCTGCCCGATTTTCCGCACGCCCAAGTCCACGTCAATCGTCTTGAGTATGACGCCTTCCTGGGACCGCCGCGTACTTTTTATGACCTGGCCTACATTCATCGTCACATTGCCCACGGGCCGCAGTGGGTTTTCCATCAGACGGAAGGCGAAAAGTGGTTTGACTTTGATGCCATCCGCCTGCCGTTCGAGCCGGAGATGTGGCTGATTCCGCTCTATTATCACACGCGCGGTCACTGTGCCGTCGCCATCAAAACGGAAACCGGCTGGCGCCTCCACTGCGGCGACGCGGCCGGGGATTTCCGCAAGGACCTGCCTCAGTGGGCTGTGCGGCTGGTGTTGGGTCCGCATACGCCGCGCCTGCGCGCCTTTACCGCCGCGCATCCCGAAGTCCAACTGACCGCCTCCCACATGTTCAAGGATTTTTTTACCAATGAAAGGATCGAAACATGACCACCGATCTTTCCGCGCTCAACGATGAAACCCGCCATGCCTGGAACGCCAATGCCGAAGTTTGGGATGACAAGATGGGGGATGAGGGCAATGACTTCTTCAAAGTGTTGCAATGGCCTGCCATGCTGCGCCTGCTGGCCATCCAGCCTGGCCAGCGGCTTCTCGACATTGCTTGTGGCAACGGCTTGACCTCCCGCAAATTGGCCGACCTCGGCGCGCAGGTCACTGCATTCGATTTTTCATCCAACCTCATTGAACTGGCAAACCGCCGTTCCGGGGACTACGCCTCGCACATCACCTATCGCACCCTCGACGCGACCGACGAAGCTGCTTTACTTTCCCTGGGCGAGCGGGAATTTGATTCCGCGCTGTGCAATATGGCCTTGTTCGACATGGCGAATATCGAACCCTTATTTCGCGCCTTGCCTCGCCTGCTCAAGCCGGGTGGAGTCTTTGTCTTTTCGTTGACCCACCCCGCTTTCAATAATTCTTCCTGCATGCACGTTGTGGAGGAGATGGATCTCGAGGGCGAGATCAGGATTGTGTATTCGGTTAAGATTTCGCGTTACATGACTCCCTACCAGGCGCGCGGCCTGGCCCTGCGCGGCCAGCCGGAACCGCAGGTTTACTTCGAGCGGCCGCTGCAATATTATTTGAACCTCGCTTTCCAAAATGGGTTTGTGCTGGATGGTTTTGAAGAACGCGCCTTCCCTCCCGAAGCATTGCAGGCGCATCCGCTGGGCTGGGGCGGGAAGTTTAGCGAGATTCCGCCGGTGCTGGCGGCAAGATTACGTTTGCTTCAATCTTCATCCCCTGTCTGATTTTCCTCAGTCGGCAGCCTGTGCTTAGCCTCTACCTCCACATCCCCTTTTGCAAACATCGCTGCGCCTACTGCGACTTCAACACCTACGCAGGCCAGGATGATTCGATTCCCGCCTACGTGGAAGCGCTCATTAAAGAAATCCAATATATCGGGGATCGACTCCCCTCGCCTGCCAGGAGAGGGGACGGGGGTGAGGTGCACACAATTTTCTTCGGCGGCGGGACGCCCTCGCTTCTCTCCGCGCCCCAACTTGCCTCCGTTATGGATGCGTTGCGCGCCGTCTTCACTTTCACTCCCGACCTCGAAGCCAGCCTGGAAGCCAATCCCGGTACGACCTCCCTGGACTTTTTCAATGGGATTCGCGCAGCGGGATTCAACCGCCTGTCCTTCGGCGTCCAGTCCGCCAACCTGGATGAGTTGCACATGCTCGAACGCGCTCACAACTTTTTCGACGTGGTCCGGTCCGTGAAATGGGCGCGGCAGGCGGGCTTTGACCGCCACAGTAACGGCGTCAACCTCGACCTGATCTATGGCCTGCCTGAACAGACTCTGTCGCGCTGGCAGAATACCGTCCAGCGCATCCTGGACTTGGAGCCTGAACATATCTCGATGTACGCGCTAACCCTCGAGCACGGCACGCCCTTTGGCCGCTGGTCAAGCCGCGGCCTGCTGCCCATCCCCGACCCCGACCTGGCTGCCGATATGTATGAATGGGCTGGAGAATATCTGGAAGCGCGTGGTTATGTTCAATATGAGATTTCAAACTGGGCAAAGGATGTTTCGTCAAGTGGGTCGCTGAATAAAAGGTTTCCCTCCTTCGCTTGCAGGCATAATCTGCAATACTGGCGTGGGCTTCCTTATCTCGGCCTCGGCGCGGGCGCGCACGGCTATGCCAACGGCTATCGTTATTCCAATGCCTTGCGCATCAAAACCTATATTGAGCGGCTATCCAATTCCCAGCCTGCTGATTTATCTTTTCCGCTCACACCTGCTGCCGTCAATCACCACCTCCAGACGGAAGGCGACGACATGTCAGAGTTCATGATGACCGGCCTGCGCTTGACCTCCGCCGGGGTAACGGAATCCGATTTCCGTTCCCGGTTTGGACGCGGTTTGTTGGATGTCTATCCAAAGGAGATCAACGAACTGGTACGCCTGGGTCTGTTGGAGTGGGGCGGGGATGTCCTGCATTTGACCCGGCGCGGGCGGCTGCTGGGCAACCAGGTCTTCATGCAATTTCTGGATTAGGCCGTCTGTTCCCTGCCTGTAACGGTCTGCCAAATGGCGGGTGCGATGCCCGTCAGATCGTCCAGGTCCCGCGTGAAGACTTGCCGCGCCTCTGGCGTGCCGAAGATCAACCCCGGCACGGGATTGGCAGTGTGTCGCCGGATGGAGAGGTCTTCCATGTTGCCGTGATCGGAGGTCAGCAGGATCAGCCCTTGCTCAAAATCCCAAGTATCCAGCAGGCCGTCCAGTACACCATCGAAGGTTTCCATTTGTTCAACCGCCCATTTCATATCCTGTTTGTGACCGGCGTAGTCGCTGGCCCAGTATTCGAACAGGGAGAAATCGAACTGGCTGGCCAGCTCTGATAATTTCATCCCCGCTTGGCGCGCGGAAAGAACTTGTGTGTCCGGGAAGCCCAACATGTCGCGCCAGCCCTGGCCAGTGAAATCAGCGGAGAGCGCGCGCCCGGCTGCGAAGTCATCCTGGTTGAAAAGCGACAGCCCCGCGTTGGTGACGGCCAGCGGGATGGATGAGTACAGCCGCTTGCCGGAATCAATGCCGTGGAAGTAACGCGGCGGGTAGGCGTTGAGCAAGCTGGAGGTCCTGCCTGCCGATGATAACTTGCCGAAGATGGCGCCGTCTTCGAGCGTGGCCGCCACCGCGGGGTTGGGCTTGGGGCCGTAGTGATAGCCAAGTTCGGCAGGGATGTTACGACCAGTTAACAATACGGCCTGGCCGGTGGCGGACTGCGGCAGCCCTGTCACACCCAGGTTGGCGTCAATGGCGCGCAGGGAAACACACCCCCCATCGTAAGGCGCGGACTGGCGCAACAAGGGCTGGCCGTCCAGCAGGCCCTGCAAGTGAGGCATTTGTGCGCGGGCGAAGGGATTGATGGCCGGGTCATTTTCCCCCAGCCCGATTCCATCCAGAAATAAAAAGAGGACGCGCATACCGGTAAGTATCCTTCTTGTACTTCTATATGTCATTCTGAGTCGCTGGTTGAGTAAGGCGAAGCCCGTACACTTGCACCGTACTGCGTTCGGTGCAGTGCAGGTGTCGAAACCCAGCGGCGAAGAATCTCCTGGTTGCTATCATAAGATTGAGATTCTTCGTCGCCAGAAGGATGCTGGCTCCTCAGAATGACACTTTCAAATTTGGCGGGATGCCATCCCTCTCCACATCATTCCTTGAATTTGAATAAGAACCACGCCGACGGGCGTTCGCGGCGGTCCACGCCATCCTGCCGCCAGACCTGGGTCAAGCCTCGGGCGGAGATCAGGTCAAGGTCGGACGCGCCCAGCCCGGGTCCGGTGGGATGCGGGGCGGGGTTGAAGAAAGCGTACAGGAGCCAGTGTCCGCCCGGGGCCAGGAGACGGGTCAATTCATTGAGATAGGCCGCCCGATCCTCCACGCCGTGAAAACAGCCCATGTCCAGCGCCAGGTCGAAAGGGCCTTCAATGCCGCGCAAGTTCGTCGTATCGCCCACGCGCAAATCCGCCTTTAGGTTGGCTGCTTTGACTTTTCGCTTTGCCAGTTGAATGGCACGCGGGGCAAAATCCACGCCCGTCACCTGCCAGCCTGCCTGCGCCAGTGTGATCACATTGGTGCCGGTGCCGCAGCCCAGGTCAATGGCGCGGCTGGGCGGGTTCTTTTGGATGAAATCGAGCAGTTCGGGCGGGCTGACGCCGCGATCCCAGGGCGGATTGCCGAAATACCAAAAGTGGAAAGAGAGGCGGCGCAGGAGACTCATTTGAGCGAATCACGCACATGCTGCGGGTCGAGGCTGCCCACCTGACGCCACAGTTCGTGGCCCTGGGCGTCAAAGAAAATAAAGGTCGGCGTGAATTCAAATTGGTAGACCGGCGCCAGTTCGCGGCCTGCCGACATTTGAATATCCAGGCGGATGATGTGGATACGGCTGCCCAGTTCGATCTCAAGGTTGTCCACCATCGGCTTGATGGCGGTGCAGCCGATGCAATAGGGAGATTGGAATTCGAGCAGGACCGGCGTGCCTGCCCCGATCATGGCTTTGACTTTTCTGGCGTCATCCATCAAGGGGGTCTGGCGCGGGTGCAGGATCAACCAGGCTGTAACCAGGCCGACCACGATCACGCCGAAGGCCAGCCAGTCGGTCCATTTCGGGTTGCGGGTCAACAGGACCAGCGCGGCGACGACCGTCAGCCCGAGGACAAGCAAAAGGAATGAATATTGGTTGAAAATGGATGCCATGGGAATCTACACGGTGACAGATGTAATGTGATGATTTATGACGCTTGGCGTGACGATGCGCTTTGACAATTCAACCGACTTCTTTTACAATCACGCAACTGGTCTTATCCTATTTCAAGGAAGGGTTTCTTTCGATGAAGGAGTATACCACTGAGTTCCTCCGCAACGTCGCACTGGTCTCACACGGCGGCGCCGGAAAGACCATGCTGGCGGAGGCGCTTCTCCATTTTACGGGGGCTACCACCCGCCTCGGCAAGATCGAGGATGGCACTACGGCTTCGGATTACGATGATGAGGAAGTCCGACGCAAGCTTTCCCTCTACACCAGCGTTCTGCCTATTGAGTATCGCGATTCCAAGATCAACCTGCTCGATGCGCCGGGATATACCGACTTTGTCGGCGAGATGGTCTCCGCTCTAAGCGTGGCAGATGCCGCCGTTGTGCTGGTTGACTCGGTGGCCGGCGTCGAAGTCGGCACCGAGGTCGCCTGGGGTTATGTGGACGAGTTCAAACTGCCGCGGCTGGTGATCATCAACAAGCTCGACCGTGATAACGCCAATTTTGCCAAAGCCTACGCTTCCGTTGAAGAGTTCGCTCACGCCGCCGGGCAGCGCCTGGTCAAGTTGCAGTTGCCCATTGGCGAGAAGCATGAGTTCAAGGGCGTGGTTGACCTGATCTCAATGAAGGCTTACCTCGGCGATGGCAAGACGGCTTCCGACATCCCAGCCGACATGAAAGCCGCGACGGAGGAAGCGCATTTCTCGCTGGTGGAAGCGGCGGCGGAGGGGGATGATGCACTGCTCGAAAAGTACCTCGAAGCCGGTTCTCTCTCAGACGAGGAGCTGGTGCGCGGTTTAAAGGATGTGGTCCGCTCTGGCGGATTCATCCCGGTCGTGTGCGCTGCTGGCGGACACGAAGTAGGGATCGCGCCGCTGGCCAATGCCATCCTGGATTTGCTCCCCTCGCCCGCCCAGTTGCCTGCCCGCCTGGCCCAGGGCAAGGACAGCGAAGAAAAGCTGACGGCCTCCGATACCGGTCCGCTGGCTGCCTACGTTTGGAAGACAACCGCCGACCCGTTTGTCGGCAAAATGACTTATTTCCGCATCGTTTCCGGATCCATCCTGGGAGATGCGCGTGTGTGGAACCAGAACAAGGGCGCAGAGGAGCGCATGTCGGGCTTGCACATCCAGCGCGGCAAGGAACAGATTGCCGTCAAGGTGGTGCACGCCGGCGATATCGCCTCGGTTGCCAAGCTGACCGTCACCGCCACCGGCGATACGTTCTGTGATAAGGCTCGTCCGTTGACTCTGCCGGTTCCGAAATATCCTGCCGCCTTGTTCCGCGTGGCCATCGGCCCCAAGACACAGGCGGACGCCGCCAAGATCAGCCCCACGTTGACCCGCCTGTGTGAAGAGGATATGACGCTCTCGTGGTTCAATGAACATGCCACGGGCGAAACGGTGCTGCAAGGCATGGGCGACCAGCACATTGATGTGGCTATTCACCGCGCCCAAGCCAAGTTCCAGGTAGGCCTCGTGACGCGCGAACCCAAAGTGCCATATCGGGAAGGCATCACCCGCAAGGCTTCTGCACAATACCGCCACAAGAAACAGACCGGCGGCGCAGGCCAGTTTGGTGAGGTCCATTTGCGCATCGAGCCATTTCCGGACGCCGACTTTGAGTTTGCTGACGAGTTGGTGGGCATGAACCTGTCGAAGTCTTATCTGCCGCCGATCGAAAAAGGCATCAAAGCTACCATGGAACATGGCGCCTTCGCGGGCTATCCGATGAGCAACGTGAAAGTTATTGTCTATGACGGCAAGGAACACCCGGTTGACTCCAAGCCGGTGGCGTTTGAAATCGCGGGCCGTGAAGCTTTCAAGCTGGCTGTCCAGGATGCAGGCCCTGTGCTCTTCGAGCCGATCATGAATGTCCGCATTGTGGTGCCAGATGCCAACATGGGCGATGTGATGAGCGACCTCAATACCCGCCGCGGCCGCGTGCAGGGAACCGAATCGGAGCGCGGCAACACGGTGGTGGTGGCGCATGTGCCCATGTCGGAAATGCTGCGCTATACCACGCAATTGCGTTCCATCACGGGCGGGCGCGGCTACTTCACGATGGACTTGGATCATTACGATACGGTCCCGTCTCACATCGCCGGGCCGATCATCGAAGCCCACAAAAAAGAAATGGAAGCCAAGAAGGAAGAATAATCCAATCGGGGCGGACGCACAGTCCGCCTTTTTTTATGGGCTCTTAAGTAAAATCAAGGAGCTATGAGAATAGCAAGCAAGGCATGAAGCAAAGCCTTACCACGGCGACGAACATTGTGTATAAACTCAAAGAAAGCGAGGT
>JAKANW010000072.1 GCA_021823555.1 Chloroflexota bacterium | reverse complement strand
TGACCGCCCGGATTCAGTCGCTGCGCCGCGGTTACGCGCCTGCGTGCGCGGGCGTTCCTATTTGCGCCGCCAGTATCACCCCGACAGGTTGCTGACTCCGCTTAAACGGGTGGGCAGGCGCGGGGGCGGGGAGTTCCGTCCCATTTCGTGGGAGCAGGCGCTCGACACGGTCGCCGCTCAGATCAAGCGCGTCAAGCGCCAGTACGGCCCCTCCGCCTTGTTCGTCCCCTACGGCACGGGCTCCTACAACCAGCTCAACGGCTCGCACGTCGCCCGCCGCCTAATGAATTTATATGGCGGCTGTCTCGGCATTTACAACTCGTATTCGTGGGCGGCCACCAACCTGGCGACGCCCACGGTGTATGGCACGCTCGTGACCGGCAATCAGAGGCAGGACTGGCTGAACGCAAAATATATTTTGATGTGGGGCTGGAACCCGGCCGAGATGCGCGACGGCACCAACAGCGATTACTTCATCAAACTGGCGCACGAGGCTGGGGCGCGCGTGATGTGCATTGATCCGCGTCACTCGCTGAGCGCGGCCTCGCTGGCTGACGAGTGGATTCCCATCCGCCCCGGCACCGATGCGGCCATGATGAGCGCCATGGCTTACGTGATGCTCGCCGAAAATCTTTACGACGCCGAATTTGTCCGCACGCATTGCGTTGGCTTCGACTCCGAGCAGATGCCTGTGGATGGCGCGGAAAGTTACAGCGATTACATTCTGGGGAAACGGGACGGCATTCCTAAGACGCCGCAATGGGCCGAGGCGATCACTGCCGTGCCTGCCGAAACCATTGCACGCATCGCCCGCGAGTATGCCAGTCTCAAGCCGTCGGTTTTGTATCAAGGCTATGGGATGCAGCGCCGCGCCTATGGCGAGCAGGTGGTGCGGGCTGGATGTGTGCTGGCCGCCATCACTGGCAACGTGGGCGTCCCGGGCGGCTGGGCCAGTGGATTGGGATTACAAGCCCCGGACGGCGGCGGGCTGTGGACTGTTTTCCCGACCGGGGAAAATCCCATTAAAGCGGAGATCCCGGTCTTTCTCTGGACCGAGGCCTGCCTCCGTGGAAAAAGCATGACCTCCGCTGACGGCATTCGCGGCGTCAAGCGGCTCGACAACGACATCAAGCTGATCTACGCCGTGGCGACGAACTGCCTGATCAATCAGCATGCCGATACCAATCGCACCGCCAAGATTCTGCGCGACGAATCGAAAGTGGAATTCATTGTCGTGCAGGATAACTTCCTGACGCCCACGGCCCGCTTTGCCGATATTGTCCTACCCGCCTGCACGCAGTTTGAAACCTGGGGCGTGGAGGATGGCTGGAAATACGGCGACGAAGTCATTCTCCAGCCCAAATTGGTCGAACCACCGGGCGAGTGCAAGTCCGATTACCGTATCTGCGCGGAACTGGCGGAACGCCTCGACATCGGCGAGGCCTTCATCGAGGGCCGCGATGAAAAAGCCTGGGTGGATTTTTGTCTGGGTGAATTCCGCCGCCTGCGTTTCCCTGAATTGCCTACGCTGGATGAATTCCTTGAACAGAATCTCGGCGCGTGGACACGTCCTGCGCGCAAACCCGCCATCGCCTTTGCAGACTTCCGCGCCGACCCTGAGAAGTATCCGCTCAAGACTCCATCGGGAAAGATTGAAATTTTCTCGAAGCAATTGTTTGACTTGAACAATCCCGCCGAAATCCCTGCCATCCCAAAATATATTCAAGAATGGGAGAGTCCATTTGCTCTATGTCATTGCGAGGGCGATAGCTCGAAGCAATCTCCCGTTAAACGGGATTTGTCTATGCCCGAGGAGATTGCTTCGCCGCCTGCGGCGTCTCGCAACGACATCGCTAAATATCCCCTGCAAGCCATCGGCCACCATACCTTGCACCGCGTCCACTCCACGCACGACAACAACGATTGGCTGGAGGAGGCTTTCCCCCAGCGCGTGTTCATCAATCCCATTGACGCGGCGGCGCGTGGAATTAAAGACGGCGACAGAATCAAAGTCTACAATGCGCGTGGAGCGCTCGTCCTGCCCTGCCGCGTCACCCCGCGCATCATGCCCGGCGTGGTGGACATCCCGCAGGGCGCTTGGTGGCATCCCGCCAAGGATGGCGTGGACTACGGCGGCAACGTCAATGTGCTCACATCATCCAGGTGGACGCCATTTGCCTTTGGGTCAGCGCAACACACGTTCATGGTCCAGGTTGAGAAAGTCATCCACAAAGGGTACGAAGGGGCACTAAGAAAAGCCCTAAAACCTTTTCGTGTTCCTTAGTGTCCTTCGTGGAGAAGAAAATGACCTACGCTTTCACCTTCGATGCTTCCGCTTGTTCGGGCTGCAAGGCTTGCCAGGCCGCCTGCAAGGATAAGAACAACCTGCCGGTGGGGGTTCTGTGGCGGCGCGTATACGAGGTCACCGGCGGGGACTGGCAGCGGAAGGGTGAAGCCTGGACCAACACGGTCTTTGCTTACAACCTTTCGCTAGCTTGCAATCACTGCGTCCATCCCAAATGCGCAGGCGTGTGTCCCACCGACGCGTATGTGGTCCGCCCGGATGGAATTGTCTACATTGACGAATCCAAGTGCATGGGCTGTGGATATTGCGCTTGGGCCTGTCCCTACGCCGTGCCGCAGTACGATCCCGATCTGGGTCAAATGACCAAGTGCAATTTCTGCTTCGATAACATTGACGCGGGTCTGCTGCCCGCCTGTGTGGCAGCTTGTCCGCTGCGGGTACTCGACTTTATTGTAGTGGATGATGGGCAGCAGGCTGTAGGCGGCAAAAGACTACTCTGGTCAGTGCCCGCCAGTGAACATCCCTTCCCCTTGCCGAACTATTCGCGCACGGAGCCGCACCTGGCTATCGAACCCCATGCGGGAATGTTGAATACGCTGGAGAAAGTGGTTTCAAACTGGGAAGAGATCAGGCCGGCGAAGCCCAAAAGCGAACTTCCATTGGTTGCTTTTACCCTCCTCATTCAAATGGCTGTCGGCGCATTCTGGTCCATGCAGTGGCTGATTGGTCCGCTGTGGAGGCCAGTGGAACATAACTTCACACTCCTGCGCCTGCTTCCAAGCCTGCTGGCAGGTGCTTGCCTTGGCGTGGGGATGTTGGCAGCCTTTACTCACCTTGGAAGAAAGCGCAATGCCATATTGGTGCTTAGGAATTTGAAAAAATCATGGCTGAGCCGAGAACTTCTGTGGGCTGGGTTATTTGGAACCGGTTGGGCAGTGTGGTTTATTTTACAAGTAGCAGGTATCGAAAGTTTGCTTATCACGTTGTTCGTTGATTTGCTTGGTTTGGGATTGATCCATGCCATGTCCCAGGTATACCGATTGAGATCTGTACCCGCCTGGAATACCTGGCGGACGGAAGTCGGATTCATGGTTAGCAGCCTGTTGCTTGGACAACTCATTATGTCTTGCATATTAGCTATTGATGCGTATCTGGCAGGTTCCCAATTGTCATTCGGTCAATGGCAATTTATCGGCTGGAGTACGCTGACGCTTCTCGCCATGCAACTGGTGATATCAAACTGGAGCACTTCTCACCCTACAGCCGGAAGATTGCGCCTTGGACTGTCGCTGATGGGGATGATCGGAACCGCCTCCTTTCTGATTCCGGAGCTGGTCCCGTTATGGACGAGTCCCCTCGCCTTTGGGATTGTCCTGGCCGAAGAAGCCCTGGGCAGGTGGCTGTTCTACGAGATGCGTCCCTGATCCCGGACTCCGAAGCTCTGCTTCGGAATTTTCCAACCGCATCGGAAGCAGAGCTTTCGACTCCGCCGAATCAAAAACCGCCGGGCCTTGAGGCCTGGCGGTCTTCGATTGAGTTGAGTAGCGGGGGCAGGACTCGAACCTGCGACCTCCGGGTTATGAGCCCGACGAGCTGCCTCTGCTCTACCCCGCATCGTTAGCCCGCCGATATTACCATACTAGACGGGGTGAGTCAAGCAACTTCTGGAAAAACTATTCGATCCCATCGAATATATGATCCAGCACCTCGGGACTCACATCGAACACAGCATTGTGCGGGGGGAGCGGTTCCTCGGTCATCCATTTCGGCAGTCGGTCATCTTCCTTTGTGAAGCCTGCCCGGCGGTTGAACTCGCGCTCCAGCTTGATGGCTTCTTTCCCAAGTTCCTGCAGAATATCATCAGAGACATCCCAACCATACCGGGCGCGGATCAAACGCGCAACCACTGCCCCCGGCGTGGCAGCATAGCCAAAGCCCGCGAAAATACAGGCGCCGATCGTGTCATAACCTGCCATGTTCAACTGGGCTGTGAGAGATGGATCCTTCTGCTGAGTCGGGTCAAGGTGGTTGACCTTGGCGCGGATGGTCAAACCTGCTGTATGGTCAGCGCCTTGTGGCGTGGTCGCATAGGTCACACCTGTGCCCTTGATGGCGCGCGGCTCGTAAGCCGACATAGCCTGCCCCTTGACCGCTGGCACGCGTTCGATGTTGTATTTCTTGCCTGTCGTCGTGGCGCCATCGCCAAGCGTATGACCCAGTTCGGTGCCTTTACGGATCTCGCCCAACAGTTCCATCGCTTTGGCGCTATCTCCCCATTGCATCAGTCCCGCCTCTGCCGCGACCCCCAACGCCGCGCCGACTTCGATGGAGTCAAGGCCGAGATCGTTGACCTCCCAGTTCATGCGCGCGACCGTATCCAACGAGGCAATGCCCAGGTTCGATCCCATCAGGCCAATCGTCTCATATTCCAGGGGCGAGACGATGATCTTGCCATCCTCGCCGCCGAAGACATTCGAGCATTTGATGGTGCAGCCGGCCATGCAGGCGTGTGATGGATCTGACGGTTTGCCGCGCGTCAGGGTGAACTCACGCAGCGTCTCGCCACTAATATCATCCACCTGTTCGAAGTGACCGTCTGAGAAGTTGCGGGTGGGCAGCGCACCAAAGCCATCACACATGTATGCCATGGCTGCCGTGCCATAGTCGCGATAGGTGATGGACTGGGGGTGTTCCAATACGGCTTTGGTGTAATCCTTCTGCGCGACTTTGAACGCTTCAGGATCGGCGATAGGCGGCTTCTGCCCGCCGGTATGGTCGAACACGATGGCCTTTAACCCCTTCGAGCCCATCACCGCGCCCAGGCCGCCACGAGCGGCAATACGCGAGGGAACTTTGTCCTTGTCGAGATTCTGGATGCCGGCGGACTTCATCCGCATTTCGCCGCCAGGTCCAATCAAAGCGATGGCAACTTTGTCGCCGTACTTCTCGATCAATTTCGGCGCGGTCTCATACACACCGAGGCCAACGAGATCATCTGCTTTTTCCCATTTAGCACCATTCAGCGAGAGATGCAGTACCCAGTAACCTTCATCTTTGGGCTGGTCTTCGATGATCAGGGCCTGGATGCCCATGTGCGTCATGTGCAGACCCGTCCGTCCGCCTGCATTGGATTCCTTGATGCCGCCTGTTAGCGGGGATTTTCCTCCGACGGAGATGCGGTCGTTGGAAGAAAGCATGTGTCCAACCAGCAGACCGGGTGCGAAGATTAGTTTGTTGCCGGGGCCAAGCGGATCGCAGGTGGGTTCTACTTCTTCCACTAGGATGCGGTCGAGCAATCCGCGGCCGCCGAGGCGCTGCCACGTATCGGGGACGGGTTCCAGGCTCAGGGTCTGGTTGCGAACGTTGATACGCCAAACTTGCGATTTGTATTCAGCCATTCTCTACTCCTGTAAAGCGATCCTTGCTATTCGATAGTCGGTATCGCTCATCAGATGATAAACAGTGATTGTACTGCTTCCCGAAACACCTTCGTATGATAGTCCACATCGGCCTGGGTCGTCTCAGGTGAGATGAGCGCCATATTGTGGAAAGGTGTCATCAGGATGCCGCGGTTAAGGGAGAAGATGTGCATGTAGCGGTCGAGTTCATGATCGATCGCCGCAGCAGCTTCGCCGCCGTTTTTCGGCGGTGCCGGACGGAACCAGTACTCGGAGCGGTTGCCAAGGCGCTTGACGATCCACGGCAGGTTGAACTCCTGGATTATGCCTTCCACGCCTGCGGTGAATTGTTCCTGTAGCTTGGTCGCCTTGGCGTAGAACTCATCGGTCAACACATTTTGCAGGGTGGCCTTCATCGCCGCGATGGACAAGGCATTGCCCGCCAGCGTCCCACCGATGCCGCCCACATCTGCATCATCGCGGTTGAGTTTAGCCGCAAAGGCTTGCGAAACTTCCTCGGTGAAACCGTAGATGGCGGCGGGGACGCCTCCAGCGAGGGGTTTGCCAAGGGTCAGGAAATCAGGCTGAAGTCCGTGTGAAGCGGTGTATCCGCCAGGACCGGTGCAGATGGTGTGAGTCTCGTCAATGATGAGATACGTCCCGTATTTGCGAGTCAGGTCGCGCAGGGTTTCGTGATAGCCAGGATCGGGATGGATGATGCCAATGTTGGTCATGACCGGCTCGGCCAGCACCGCGGCCACATCCCGGGCGGAGAGAGCCGTTTCGAGGGCGGCCACATCGTTGAACTCGATGACCTTGGTGGTATGCAGAGGGCTGACCTGCGGGCCCATGTTGTTGGGCCGAGACATCGGCGTGCCTTCTTCGTCAAGGATGATGAAGGTTTCATCCACGCTGCCGTGGTAACAATAGTTGTAAACCAATATCTTTGGGCGTTCCGTGATCATGCGCGCCATGCGCAGGGCGAAACGATTGGCGTCGGTGGCGGTTAGGGCAAATTGCCAGTACCGTAAACCGAAACGCCGCTGGAGTTCCTCGCCGACCCAAATGGCATCCTCGTACGGGAGCATGAGTGTGATACCTTTTTGGATTTGTTCGTGGATGGCCTTGATGGTGGCATCCGGCCCATGACCTGTCATGGCGCCTGTATCGCCCAGGCAAAAGTCAATGTAGGAATTGCCATCCACGTCGGTGAAGCGCGCGCCCCTGGCTTCCCTGACGAAGACCGGAAACGAGCCTGCCCAGCGGATCATCCATAACATCGGCACGCCGCCATGCAGGGACTTGCGCGCCCGCTGGTAGAGTTCAAAGGATTTGGGGTGGTTCTTGTGAAAGAGTTGCTCTTCTTGCTGGAGGAGAGATTCGAGTTTTGTTCGGTCCAGGGTGAGAGTCATGATTTTATGGTTGCCTTGAGTGCGCCTTCGAAAGCCTTCAGACCGTCATTGATTTGCTGAGACGTGACATTTAGCGGCGGGATCCAGCGAATGGTATTGTCGTAGGTGCCGCAGGAGAGCAAAAGCAGATTGCGTTCCTCCGCTGCGTGGATGATCTCCTTGACCATCGGTTTGGCCTTGTCGGGACGGCGGCCATCTGTGACGAATTCAGTGGCGATCATCAGACCCTTGCCGCGCACATCGCCGATCTGCGAATATTCTTCCTGCAATTTGCGCAGACCTGTTGTCAGCTGCTCGCCGCGTTCGGTGGCATTGTCCAGCATTTTATCTTCTTTCATGGCGCGAATGGTCGCTACCGCCGAGGCGCAGGCAATCACGTTCCCGCCGTATGTGCCGCCGATGGAACCGGTGTCCACTTTCTTCATGATATCGGTGCGACTGAAGACGCCCGAGAGCGGCATGCCGGAAGCCAATCCCTTGGCGGCGGTGATGATATCCGGCACAACGCCAAAGTGTTCAAAAGCGAACCATTTGCCTGTGCGCCCAAAACCGGATTGCACTTCATCGAAGATCAATAAGATGCCATGTTTATCGCAAATCTCACGCAATCCCTTCATGAATGAAACCGGCGGGACGACGTATCCGCCTTCCCCAAGCACGGACTCGATCAGGATTGCAGCGGTCTCTTTTGGCGCGGACTGGGAAGCCAGCAAGTATTCGAGTTGTTCCAGGGCGTAGGCGGCAGCCTGGTCTTCGGTCATGCCTAGGCGGAAGGCATACGGAAACGGTGTTACATACACGCCTGCAGGCAGAGGAGCAAAGCCTGCGCGATAAATCGTCTTTGAGGTGGTCAGAGCCATGGTCGCGGCGGTGCGTCCATGGAAAGAACCGCTGAAAACAATTATATTTGGTCTGCCGGTTGCCACACGCGCGATCTTGACGGCGTTCTCCAGGGCCTCGGCGCCCGAGTTGGCAAAGAAGAAGCTATCAATCGAGGGCGGGACGATTTTCCGCAGTTCTTCGATGAGCTGCAACATGGGCTTGTGGATGACAATGTTGACCTGCGCATGCAGGAACAATCCGGCCTGTTCACGAATTGCTTCGACCACCTTGGGATGGCAGTGACCGGTATTCGTCACCCCGATGCCGCTGGTGAAGTCCAGCAATTGCCTGCCATCATCCGTGTAGATATATGACCCCTCCGCGCGGTCGGCCACAAAATTGAATATCCGTGACCAGCCTGGCGCCATGTGAGGAAAGTTTTGTTCGTACAGTTGGTTAGACATGGGTATCTCTCTGAATATTTTATATTTGTGATTCGGGAGCCGCAAATCGCACAAGAACGATTCCCGACTCCCGATGTTTGATCCGACTATCGCTTTATCGGATATTTATTAGGCCGGTAGATACTCGGCCGCCCACTCGATATCATGCTTCTTGAGCGTCTCGCGGGTGGGAACGCCGTCGGCGGTCCAGCCTGCCAGCTTGTAGTAATGATCGATGGCGGTATCAACTTCCTCGTGAGTCAGAGCGAAGCCGGTCGTCGGCCCCGTTCCCTTCAGTTGCTTGAAGAACTTCTTGGGCAGTTTGTCATCCTTGCGGCCGAGTCCCTCGCGGGCGTTGAAAATGCGGAACAGGTTCAGGCGGCGCTGGCCTACTTCGAGCAGCTCGCCCACCGTCAGGTCCCAGCCCGTGACGGCGTGCATCATATCCACGGTTTCCTGCGGGCCGTAGAGCGTCCAGGTCGGGCCATAGACAAACTGGCAGAGTTCAGCCGAGTCCATCATGGAGTAGAACAACTCGGTCTCAAAGGCAAAGCGGACTTTTTCCTCGGTGAGGCTGTAGGCTGGTTGTGGAGAACCAAGCCCCATCTGTTTGAGGCGGTCGAGGTTGAAGTCGCCAACTCCTTCTTCGTAGTAGGGATCATGTTCACTGGACTGGTGGTCTGCGCCAAAGGGATTGACGGCGTAGATGAGCGCCAGGCTGCGCTTGGCCTGCGGCATGTGGGCGGGGGCTTCCGC
>JAKANW010000071.1 GCA_021823555.1 Chloroflexota bacterium | reverse complement strand
GGCGTGGACCAGTTCTGCCGTCACGGCAAGAGCGAGGCGGCCAAATGGGACGCATTCGCCACCCACCTCATCACCTGTCTGGCCGGGGATTTCAAAGCGCCCGACACTTTCACTTCGCTTGCCAACGCGCTGGGCGAGCAGGACAAAACCCTGGGCAGCCAATCGGTGCATGTGTTCTATCTCGCCACGCCGCCCTCCATCGTGCAGGATATCGTTCGCAACCTGGGCTCAGCCGGGCTGACGAAAGACGTGCAGCGTTCGCGCCTGGTTTTTGAAAAGCCTTTCGGTCACGACCTGGCCTCGGCGCGTGCCATCAACCAAGCGCTGCTCGAAACGCTCGACGAAACGCAGATCTACCGCATCGACCATTTTCTCGGCAAGGAGACCGTGCAAAATATTTTGGCCTTTCGCTTTGCCAACGCCATGTTCGAACCCATCTGGGACCGCCGCTACATCGACCACGTTCAGATCACGGTGGCCGAGACGCTCGGCGTGGAACATCGCGGCGGCTACTACGAGAGCGCCGGTGCGTTGCGCGACATGATTCAAAATCACCTGATGCAGATCCTGTCGCTGATTGCCATGGAACCGCCCGTAGCTTTCACCGCCGACGAGGTCCGCGCCCGCAAGGTGGATGTGCTGCGCGCCATCCGCCCGATCTCGCACGACCAGGTGACGCGCTTTGCGGCGCGCGGCCAATATGGACCCGGCTGGCTGGAGGGTAATCGCGTCGTCGGTTATCGCAACGAGCCGGATGTCGATCCGGCTTCTGGAACCGAGACGTTCGCGGCCCTCAAGCTTTTCATCGACAACTGGCGCTGGCAGGATGTCCCGTTCTACATGCGCACCGGCAAGCGCATGACCGAAAATTGTTCGCGGGCCATCATCCAGTTCCGGCCGGTGCCGCATCAATCCTTCCCTGAATCCGCCAGCCTCGACTGGCAGCCGAACCGGCTCGAGATCGTGTTGCACCCCGAAGAGGGGATTAACCTGCGCTTTCAGGCTAAACAGCCCGGAGTCACGCTGCGTCTTAGCCCGCAGCAAATGCACTTCGGGTACGCCGAGGCCTTCAAGACCGAGCCGCCCGAGGCCTACGAGACTCTGCTGCTTGACGTGATGCTTGGCGATGCAACCCTGTTCATGCGCGCCGACCAGGTCGAATATGCATGGGGCGTGGTCGATCCCGTGCTCGAAGCCTGGAATTCAGTGGAACCATCCGATTTCCCCAACTACGCCAGCGGCAGTTGGGGACCTGAAAGCGCCGAAGCGCTCATCGCCCAGGATGGACGAAGTTGGTTTTAAGGTGAATACATGAATGGAACTTCCGCCCCCGGCCAACCCGGAATCCCACCGCGCTGGACCTCCAGCGCCAAAAGCGGAGTCGGCACCTCGCTCTCCAACGAAAGCCGCGTTTGGTTCACGCTCAGCCACGGTATCCTCAATGAAATTTATTACCCGCGCATCGACCAGGCCTGCATCCGCGACATGGAGCTATTGGTCAGCGACGGGCAGGATTTCTTCTCCGAAGAAAAACGACACACGCAATTTGAAATTCAAACGTTAGCAGAAGGCGTGCCCGCTTTTCAATTGACCAACACCTGCGTCGAAGGCCGCTACCGCATTCACAAAACCGTTCTCACCGACCCGCGGCGCGATGTGCTCCTGCAACACATCCGCTTCGAGCCGCTGAAGGGAAAACTAAGCGACTACCATCTTTACGTGTTGCTGGCCCCGCATCTCGGCAACCGAGGAGCGGGCAATACGGCCTGGGTGGATGACTACAAAGGTTTACCGGTGCTGACCGCCCAACATGAGGAAACAGCCCTCTCGCTGGTATCGTCGGCACCATGGCTGAAACGGTCGGCTGGCTTTGTCGGTACCTCGGATGGCTGGCAGGATGTTTTCCAGCACAAGCAGATCCTCTGGGAATACGCCCGCGCCGAAAACGGCAACGTGGCCCTCACCGGCGAAATCAACCTGGCCGCCTGCAACGGAGAATTCACCCTAGCGCTCGGCTTCGGGCTGACGCCCGCCGAAGGCAGCCTGCGTGCCCGCGCCAGCCTCGAGGCAGGATTCGAAGCGGCCCGTGACGAGTACCTGCGCGAATGGCAGGCCTGGCAGAATGGCCTCACCCCTCCGCCGTCCGAGCTCACCGCACCGAATCTGTATCGCATCAGCGCGGCCGTGTTACGCACGCACGAATCCAAACGCTTCCCCGGCGGAATAATCGCCAGCCTCTCCATCCCGTGGGGCTTCAACAAAGGCGACGAAGACATGGGCGGCTACCACCTCGTCTGGCCGCGTGACCTGGTCGAGACCGCGGGCGGATTACTGGCAATCGGCGCACACGACGAAGTCCGCCGCGTGCTGAACTACCTGCAAGGTACGCAGGAGGCCGACGGTCACTGGCCACAAAACATGTGGATGGACGGCTCACCTTATTGGAGCGGCATCCAAATGGACGAGACTGCCTTCCCCATTTTGCTGGTGGATATGGCGCGTCGCAAAGGTGCATTGGACGATGCCGCTCTGGCGCGTTTCTGGCCGATGGTGCGCCAAGCCGCGGGATTCCTGCTGGCGAACGGCCCGGTCACGCCGCAGGACCGCTGGGAAGAAGATCCCGGTTATTCACCGTTCACGCTGGCGGTCGAGATCACCGCATTGCTGGCCGCGGCTGACCTGGCCGAACTCTACAAAGATTCCACCGCGGCCGACCTCCTGCGTCAAACCGCTGACCTGTGGAACTCCCGCATCGAACATTGGACCTATGTCACTGGCACCGACCTGGCTCAGCAAGTGAGCGTGGAAGGGTACTACGTGCGCATTGCCCCGCCCGAGGAAACCGAATCCAGTTCACCCGCGGGCGGCTTCGTGCCAATCAAGAATCGTCCGCCCGGCGAGAGCGACGCGCCTGCCTCCCACATCGTCAGCCCCGACGCGTTGGCGTTGGTGCGCTTCGGCCTGCGCGCCGCCGATGACCCGCGCATCGTAAACACGGTCAAGGTGATTGACTCCCTTTTGAAAACAGAGACCGCCGCGGGTCCGATTTGGAAGCGCTACAACGAAGATGGTTACGGCGAACACGCGGACGGCAGTCCCTTTGACGGAAGCGGCATCGGACGTCCCTGGCCATTGTTGACCGGCGAACGCGCCCACTACGAACTGGCCGCCGGACGTTCCGACTCCGCCCGCAGCCTGCTCGCCACGCTCCAAGCCTTTGCCAACCCCGGAGGCCTGCTCCCCGAACAGACGTGGGACGGGCCAGACATTCCCGAACGCGAGTTATTCTTTGGCAAGCCTTCCGGCTCGGCCATGCCGCTCGTCTGGGCGCACACCGAATATTTGAAGTTGTGCCGTTCGCTCGCAGATGGCCGCGTCTTCGACATGCCCCCGCAAACCGCCAAGCGTTACCTGCTGGCACCCAAACCCAGCAACTATTTCATCTGGGGTTTCAATCACAAGATACGCCAGATGCCGCAGGGAAACACCCTGCGCCTCTTCCTGCCCGCGCCGGCCCTTGTGCGCTGGAGCGCGGACGAATGGAAGACTCAAAAAGAACACATGACCCGCGACAGCACATTGGGCGTCCACGTGGCGGACCTGCCCACGCGAGGCCTGCCCACAGGGGCAATAGTCCGCTTCACGTTCCTTTGGTCCGGCGAGGATCACCGCGAAGGGATGGAATATAGTGTTGAGGTTGCCTGACCGGGGTAGGAGACAGCTCTTACCAAATCCGTGCTCTGTGTGATGGGATGGAGTAAAATGTCAGTGTCTCATTGTCCCCGCCGTGGAGCGGCGGGTAATCTGTATCCGAAGGAGAACCCCCCATGTATCACACTTTAATTATCGTAGGTAACGTCGGTAAAGATCCTGAAATGCGCTACACCCCCTCCGGGCAGGCCGTCACTTCGTTTTCGGTTGCCACCAATCGCCAATATACCGCATCAAATGGTGAACAAGTAAAAGAAACCATCTGGTTCCGCGTTTCCACCTGGGGCAAGCAGGCTGAGGTCTGCAATCAATATGTCAAAAGAGGCTCAAAAGTATTGATCGAAGGAAGATTGACACCGGATAAAAACACCGGCGGCCCGCGCATCTGGACCAAGCAGGATGGCACGGCCGGCGCTTCCTTTGAAGTGACCGCCAATACCGTGCGTTTCCTCTCCTCCCGACAGGATGGCAGTGAGGGCGGCGCGGCCCCGATGGACGCAGGTGACATGTCTGTTCCAGCCGATGACATCCCATTCTAAGATTGGAGGGGAAATGCCTGCCACCCCACGCGTTCCCATTAATCTCGAAGTGCCTCCCGACCTCGAAATCGTATATGGCAATCTGGCGCGCATCTCACATTCGCCGGCAGACATTGTGATCGACATCGCCCATGCCCTGCCCGGCGAATCCAAAGCGGTGGTGCGCGCCCGCGTGGTGATGTCACCACTCAGCGCCAAATTGTTTTACAACGCGCTGGGCGAGAACATCGCCCGCTACGAAGCCTCCTTTGGCGAAATCGCCATGCCGGTCAACCCATCGCTGGCCGAACACCTTTTCCGCCCGCACCAGCCGCCCGAATCGCCTGAAGACAAAAACGAATAATGCAAAAACTCGAATCTATCGCTGAACAGATCCGCAAGGATTTTGATAACCGCACCGCGGCGCGTGACAAAGCCCTCGCCTCGGCGCGGCAATTGACCCGCGCCTGCTCGCTCTCCATCCGCGCCGCCCACCGCCTCGAGACCGACGGGATGGCGGGCCTGCTGGCCGAGGCGCGTTCCCTGGCCGACGATTTGCGCGCTGCCCTGGCCGACTATCCCGACCTGTATTACACCGGCTACACCCAAGACGCACTCAAGGAATACGTGGAGGCGAACGTCACCTGCGCCTTGATTCAAAACCAGGCACTCCCCGCTCCCGAAGCGCTTGGCGTGATCAGCGCCACCTACCTGAACGGGCTGGCCGAAGTCGTTGGTGAACTACGCCGCCGCATTTTGGACATTTTGCGTCACGGCTACTCGGAAGAGGCCGAGCGCCTGCTTGGTCACATGGATGACATTTATGATGTGCTGGTCACCATGGATTATCCGGATGCCATCACCAGCGGCCTGCGCCGCCAAACGGATATCGCGCGCAGCATCATTGAGAAGACGCGCGGCGATATCACGTTTAGCCTGCGCGGGGAATATTTGGAACAAGCCATGAGGCGTTTGAGCGGACAGTTAAACGGCGACCAGCCTCAAGGTCAGGAGGAAGCGGGCACGTTTCCACTGGAAGATAACCAGAGGGATTGAGCATGGCGAAGGCCGGTCATCGTTTTCCACTTCTCGTCTACCGCGCCATGATCAATCGCTGGTGGCCGGCTACGTTGTTTTTGTCCCTGGCTTTGTTGTTGTTGGCCTGGCCGGTCTACAACGATCCGCTGGCACAGGCAGAATCGTGGCGGTGGATGGGATTGGTAGGGTTGAGCGGCGCCGCGCTGATTTTTACGTTTGCTCTGTTGATCATGCGCAGTGTGGCATACGTGCAGCCATTTCCAACGTACATCAAGCTGGTTACGCCGTTTCTGCGATTTAATATTTCCTATAAACGCCTGCGCAGGTATACCACTTCGGAAGTACGCGCCATCTTTCCGTCTTCGCAGATACGAGGCTGGAAACGCGATGTGATCGGCCCACTCAGCAACAAGACGGCGATCATCCTGGAATTGAATGGCTGGCCGGCCCAGCCCGAACTTTTGCGCTGGTTCCTTTCCTCGTTTTTCTTCAAAGACAAGACGCCGCACTTTGTGATCATTGTGAATGATTGGATGCGACTCAGCATGGAAATCGACAGCATGCGCACCGGCGGAATACCGCAAGAAAAACGCGGCCCCCAAAGCCAATCCATCCTCTCCCGACTCCCCCGAAAAGATTCGTGAATATTTATTTTGCCTGCTCCATCACTGGCGGCCGAAGTTACCAGGCCATTTACCAGGCGATCACAGACGCGTTGCTGGCAGACGGTCACGAAATACCGACCGCGCATCTCGCCCAGGCGGGAGTGGTGGATGAGGAAAAAGTGATTGCGCCTGGGGTTGTCTACGCGCGCGATGTGGCTTGGATCCGCACCGCACAGGCATTGGTTGCGGAAGTCAGTGTACCTTCGCACGGGGTGGGCTACGAAGTGGCTTTTGCGCTTGGTTTAGGAAAGCCGGTGCTTTGCTTGTACGAACAAGGAAGATCGGTTTCGAAAATGATCACCGGCAACCCAGATTCAAACCTGAGTGTTGCCTCTTACCAGGGGACAGAGGATGCAGTTCGAATCGTGCGCGATTTTGTTTTTCGTACCGTCGACCATTTGTGACGATTGTCACTAACTATCTGTGACACAATCCCCTATGCCCTGTTGGGGAATTCGGATATTATCGTTAAGGAGACGGAACAACGACACCTCCAAACATGCTCCTCACTGTCTCCTCCTTTGGCGAATGCCTCCGCCGGTTTCCTCACCGGCGGAGGCCTTTTTAACGGGCCGGAGGCTTTGCCAAAACGATGCGGCGCTCCCTATAAATAAAAAAAAGCCGCCTTTCGGCGGCCAATTCACGTCAAATTTTTAGGGAGCAGAGGCTTCATAGACTGGTAAGACCACAAAGAATGTGGAACCATGACCCAGTTGCGATTCTGCCCAAACGCGTCCCTGGTGGCTTTCCACAATGGATTTGACGATCGCCAGGCCCAAGCCCGAACCGGTCACGCCATCTGGCACATTTTCCCCACGATAGAACTTCTCGAAAATATGCGGCTGGTCGGATATGGAAATACCCGGCCCATCGTCAGTGATTTGGAAAATGACCTGGTTCGACTCAGTCCGCAGAGAAATTTGAATCATGCCGTTGGGGTTGGAATATTTGATGGCATTACCGATCAGGTTGTCGAGCATCTGGCGCAAGCGCAAAGGATTGGCCTTCAACGGCGGCAGGAACGGCGTCTGCTTGATCTGGACGGTCAGGTTTTTGGCTTTGATCTGCCCGTTCAGAATATCAAGCGTGTATCCCAAGATATTCTCCAATTGAACAATTTCACGGCGGGTATCGAAGCCGGCTTCGAGTCGGCCAATGTCGAGCAGGTCGTTGACCAGGGATGTGATGTCCTGCACGCTGGATTGCAGGCGGGCCAGGAATTCGCGCTGGTTGTCGTTCAACGGGCCGGTACGGCCCACCAATTCAGCATAACCCAGCACGGAGGTCAGAGGCGAACGAAGATCATGCGAAACGGTATGGACAAAATCGTTTTTGATCCGCTCCAATTCCTTCAAATAGGAAATATCCTGAATGGTGATGGCAGAACCGATGTTGGGAACCAGGGTATATTGAGCATTAAAGACCCGTCCGTCATCCATATTAATCTCATGATATTTAAGTTCATCCGAAACGGAGCGAGTAAGCAGGGACAGCAAGTCGGGATGGGGAATAGCCGCTGCAAGCGGTTTGCCTAGGATCATCTCGGTGGTGACGCCAAATACCTTGTGAATGGAATCATTGACCAACAAGATGCGTTCCTGCTTGTCGAGGATGATGATGCCATCCCCGATGTTATCGAAAATCACCTCAAGTTCACTGACTTGACGTTGGAGGCTAGCAGTTGTACGCTTGACCTCGCGGCGGACCCAGTCCCCCAAGCGGCGGGCGCGCTTCAGGCTTTTATTCACCGCCGAGACAATATCATCGGTCCGCAGGGGCGGGAAGATATATCCACTGATCCCAGCGGCCAGGACTTCCTTCGCGATCGTGCCCGAGTCCCGTTCGACATAGAGTATCACAGGCAGGGTTGGAAAACGTTCGATCTGTTCGGTAGCAAGTTTTATCCCCGATTCGCCCGCCAACCGCTCCCCAATCAGCAACAGGCTGGGAGAAATTTCCTGCATCGTATGTTCCAAACCGATGCGATCATGAGTATCAGCTGTCTCGAAACCGGAAGCATGGAGTGCGCGCTTTACAAGCTCCAAGAAAGGCGATTCATCCAGCGCCAGAAAAATCAGATCGTTTTTTGTCATAAACTACTTAAACTTATTTTACAAGTGGAGACGTTTTTTGAATAGCACCGGCCAGCCGCTGCAAAGCCGCCTCGGCAGATACCAACGCCTCACGTTGTTGCTCGGTCAGGCCACCTAGCTTCTCGGTTATCAATAAGCCGATAGGATACCGAATTCCCTGCAATTCCGTATATGCCACTCTTCGCAAGGCTTCGAACATCTGATTCTGGTGCTTTTCCCCAGCGCGGGCCGCTTCCGCCGTCTGCTCAAGAGCGCGGAAGAGACGTTCGTTAACCAGGGAGATCGATGCGTAATCTGCCACCGCTTCGAGCAGGGTTTGCTCCCCGCGGCTAAAAGCCTTATCCGATTTGCGGAGAACCACCAACAAGCCGATCACTTCCTGTTTGACTTTGATGGGCGCCACTGCCGCGGATTTACCCAGACTCGACACCTTGAATTTCTCGAGCGGCTCGCCATGGATCGAAAGCGACTCGCCCGACATTGCGACGAGAGAACTGATGCCGTCATCCAGTGGTTGACCCATCTTTTTGGTCCATGCTTCCGGCAGGTTTCGATGTGACGTCAACACATACGTTTTGGTCCGGTCGTCACGCAAGAGCAGCCAGCCCATATCCGCCTCGGACATGTGCACAGCGCCCTCCACCACCTTTTCAAACAGCACCTTGCGGTCCGTGATTGAAACGACCGCCTTGCCGACAGCTACGATAGTGGTCAACTCGCGCACTTTGCGCTGAAGTTCTTCATTTATCTGCTTGATCTGAGCATCTAGGCCGTTCCGGGCATGCTTCTCGCGCACCTGCTTGAGGACGCGCTCCACTACCGACACCACCTCTGCATCGCGCGCCGGCCACAAAAGCACGTCTGTTGCCCCGAGGCGGAAGGCTTGGATAATGTTCTGCTCTTGTCCTTTTTCAGCCAGCACGATCAACGGAGCATTCATGCCTTGCGACGACAACGCCACCAGCAGGTCTTTACCGCTCAGGCCAGGCAGACTTAGATTTGCAATAATCAAGTCGGGGGGAGTTTGAACCGTCTGTTTAATGGCAGAAGCGGCCTCTCCCACCACGTTAACTTGATAGCCGAGAGGCTGGAGCGCCTGTCGGGCGATCAAATCGCTGATATCAGGGTCGCTTTCCACTAACAGAATTCGTTCAGAAGA
>JAKANW010000070.1 GCA_021823555.1 Chloroflexota bacterium | reverse complement strand
GCATGAAGACCGGGGTAATATCCTTAAGACTCATTCCATTTTGCGCCAGCGCATAGTTGATGAGCAGGTCGCTGGTGGCGCCCTCTTCGTAGGCCACCTTCTTGCCTTTCAGGTTGGCAATCGAAGTCACCGAGTGGGGCGCGATCACCGCGTCAGCTTGGTACGAAGCATCTTCGAGCAGGACCAGTTTCATGTCCAGACCCGCCGCGTAGAGTTTGATGGCGGTATGAGTCGCCAAGTTGGCAGCCTGCATATCGCCCGAGGCGAAGGCCGGGTTCACCTCCTTGTCTTCCACAAAATCAACCAACTCCACGCTGATGTTATGCTTCTCGAACAGGCCTTCCTCCTTGGCAATCCACCAGGGGCCATATCCGATCCAAGGCTGGGTTCCGATCTTGACCACCACCGACCCATTCTTCGGCGCACATGCGCCAAGGCTGGCCGCGAACAGCGCCAGTATAAAAAGGACAGAATGTATGGATTTCTTTTTCATCTTCCCACGCGAATTTTGTGATGCGGGATTTTAGCACGAATCCGAAACCTGGGCAGAAGCGCGCTATACTCATCGCATGGACATCGTTACTTTCGAACTGACCGGCGACTCAAGCCAGCCCATTCATCTCGCAGACTCATCATCGCTCGACGCCATCACCCGACAATTGCCGGCAGGGTTTTACAGCACCTTTCGGACCTTCCGCGGCGGGACCCACGCCCTGGGACTCAAGGCGCATCTCGACCGCCTGTACCTGCCTGCCGCCAAATTGGGACTTCTGCCCTCAGCCGCTCCCGCCAACCTGCGCCGGGGCATTGCCGCGTTGCTCAAGCCCTTTCGCCCTAATGAAGCCCGCCTGCGCATCATGCTTGTCTGCGAAGAGACGCCGGGGCTGATCTACGTGGCGCTGGAACCGCTCAAACCTTTGCCGCCCGAAGTCTATCAGCAGGGTGTGCGGGTGATCACCACCAAAGTGCAGCGCGAAAACCCGACCTTGAAATCCACTTCGTTTATCGCCGACAGCCAACACGAACGGGAATCGCTCGCAGGGCATTCTGCCTTTGAAGGGCTTATCGTTCATAACGGCCGCGTGCTCGAAGGGTTGACCAGTAATTTCTTTTACGTGCAGGAGGGAAAATTGTGCACCGCCAAACGCGGCGTCCTCAACGGTGTGACGCGCCGCGAGGTTATTTTGGCGGCCCATCAACTGGGTGGGGAGGTGGTCTACCGTTCGCTCAAACTGGATGATGTCGGGAAAATACAGGAAGCTTTCCTCACCAGCAGTTCACGCGGCCTGGTGCCCATCGTCGAAGTGGATGGGGTGAGGATCGGTCCGGGTGGGGTGGGGCGGTTGACGGGTCGCCTGATGCGGGCGTATGAGCAGGATATCGAACGGCGGGTGGAGCCAATAGGATCTGTTTCGTAAGAATAAAATGCCAAAGGACGAGTAGCGTTGCGCAAAGCGAGTAATCAAACAAGGACAAGCGGCATCACTTATCCTTGTTTTTATTTTCAAAAATTTCGTAATAGCCTCGATCCAGTTCATCATCGGAGAGATGAGCGTATCGCTGTGTGACCTGAATGTTGGCGTGCCGCGCCAGTTCCTGCGCCAGCTTGAGATTGCCAGAGCCGCGCAATACTGAAGTGACGAAGTAGTGACGAAAGGAGTGGGGGGTAATATGTCCCTCGGATTCGTCACCCAGGGCTTGTTTCACACGTTCGCCGACGATATTTCGGCCTGTGGCCGTGGTAATGGGTTTAACCTTTTTGCCAGCGCCTTTATCGTGGCGGGCAAAGAGGGGCAGTGAGGGAAGGGGACGACCGGAACCGCCGTCCAGTTCAGCACGAAGCGAGAGGTAATCCTTTAACGCACGCATGGCTCTGGTTGTAAAACGAACGACAGCCTGTTTATTGCCTTTCCCGATGATCACAGCCCGGCCCTCATTCCAGTCGATATCGCCACGTCGCAGGCCACAAGCCTCATGGACACGTAATCCCGTATCTGCCAGGGTCAACAGGAAGGCCCGGTCTCTTAATGCGCGTAAGTTTTCAACTCGATCTTGTTTAGACAAGTTTACGGTTTCAATCACAAATGCCAGCACACGGTCAATATCGTTGGCAGGGAATTGAGGCAAACGCAAGCCGGGACGCCGCGCACGCTGGCGAACCAGTAGGCGCAGGCGGGGCAAATTCACTTCGGATAGGCGTTCGGCAGCCAGGTACTCGTAGAAGCCCGTGGCAGACTGCAAATAGAGTTGCTCTGTGCTGGGAGAGTAACCCTTCATTTCATCAGCCAGCCAGGGCAGGGCATCTTCCGTAAGTGATGTCACTGATGTAGTTTCAGGATTGAGTGAGTGATCTTTCAATACGCGCATGAATACTGACATGGCATTGGAATAAGTCCTGGCAGTGTTGGCGCTGCGCGCCAGCTTGACCATATCCAGATACTTTGCCGCGGCAGAAGCAATGGTTTGGCTCTCCATAGTTCCCATTATACGAATTTCCTCAGGCCTGTCAATGCTTTTGATAATGATACTTATCAAAAGCATAAGTATTTTATTCTTGACTGCCTGGCTTGTCAAGAGACTACCGCTCCCCCACTGTCCAGTTTTCAATAACCAGTGTTCAGTGATCAGTGTGTTACAAATTCGCGTTGGGTGAGCAAACTGAATGATGAATTACTGAAAACTGTCCACCGATAACCGATTACTGAATCCCCCCTGCCCCATCCTTGGATAACCAACCAATGACATTCCTTTCGTTATGTTGCAGCACTCGCAACATGTCCCTCGTAAAGTGGGGGAAATTCAATCTTTACGGAGGCCTGACATGGCTCGCAAAATTCAAGACAAAAAGCTCGAATCCATCTATAATAAGGTACAGGAGCATCCAGGTAAGAAGGCGGGATTTATCGCCCGCTTGTTGGGACTCAACCGCAGTGAAGTGACCCGCTCCCTGCCGGCTCTCGAAGAGAAGAAACTTTATATTGCCGAGGATGACAAGGGTGGGTTGTGGCCGTTCCATGATATGAAACCCTAAAGGTTTTCTTGCCTGTCTGGGTGACGGTTTGCGGGAACTGCTTGCTTGCCCGAGCCATGTTAGGTGGGAGAAACCTTTAGGGTTTGGAGTTCGAGAGGAAAAATGTTCGCAACGAAAAATGAAAAACGTTGCGGAATTCGATCTAAATCTGGAAGAATAATTTCCAAGCCATCTTTATCCTGAAAGTAACAACACTACTTTCAGGAGGCACAAATGGCTCGGTTACAGAAAGGTGAACACGAAGAGAAGGAAAGCAAGTTATACCGCCTGCTCAAACGCCTGCGATTTGGCGTCCGGGAATCGGAAATATCGGAGGAGTTGGGTTGGCAGAGGCGCACGGTCAATAATTATCTGCGGCAGTTGGAAAAGGATGAAAAGGCGCATCAAGAGGGTCGTTCCTGGTTCGCAAAATAGCTGGCAACTGATGTTATGCACCGTTCCGACGGGACGTTCTGCGTTAGGTGGGCTGGCAATAAAGACCTTTGTAATTTTCCAACTGCGGTCTAAAATAAAAGCAGGCCCTAAAGGTTTACCGACAGGCGGAAAAGGATCGGGGCAAAGTAAACCTTTGGGGCCACGCTGAAAGGGAGTGTATCATGTCACGCATTGACGATGAAGATAAGAGACAAAGGTTGGAACGCATCCATCTGCTCCTGACGCGCAACGCACGCGGCCTGGCCGAGGCCGAGATCGCCAACGAGGTCAGGCTGGAGCGGCGCACCGTCAATAATTATCTTCGGGAGCTTGAGTTTCAGGGCAAGGCGCTCAAGGATGGCTTATATTGGTTTCCATTGACTCTCAAAGAGACGCGCTTGCGTTCGTTCGATCTTTCGCCCGAGGAAGCCGTCACGTTATATCTCGGAGCGCGCCTGCTTTCCAAGCAGCAGGATAAGCGCAACGAACCCGCTGAATCCGCTCTGCTCAAACTGGCAAGCGTGTTGAAAGCAGATGCGGGCGTGGGAGACGAGATTGAGCAGGCCGCGCGCGAATTGGCGCAGCGACCCGTGCAGGAGAACTACCAGCCGATCTTTCGCGATGTGGTGCGGGGCTATATCTATCGCAAGAAGGTCGAGATTGCCTACCGCCCGCTTAATTGGAACAAATCCTTTCAGACCACTTTTTCCACCTACCTTTTGGAACCCTCCCCCATCGGCTTCACCACCTACCTGATCGGGCACAGTTCCATCGTCAATGCATTGCGCGCTTACAAACTGGAGCGGATCGAATCGATTCGCCTGACCAAAGACGATTACTCCATTCCGCCCGAATTCCCTGGACTGGAAATTCTCCGCAACGCGTGGAACATCGTGGCAGGGGAAGCGACAATTCGAGTGGTTTTGCGCTTCACGTCCGGCACGGCAAAAGCGCGCGTGCTGGAAACGCGCTGGCATCCCTCCCAGCAAACGCGGCCCGATCCCGACGATTCCAACGCCCTGTTGTGGGAAGTCCAGGTGGCGGATACGCTCGATCTCGTCCCGTGGATCCGTTCGTGGGGCGCGGATTGCGAGGTGGTGGAGCCGAAGGAGTTGAGGGAGGCGATCAAGCGGGAAGCGGGGAGGTTGGCGGAGGTGTATCGGGTGATGGAAGTGAAACCCGAAAATAACCTGATTGCCCATCGCCGAGAAGACGGCAAAGAGCAATCGTTAATTGTTCACCTAACTGAAACATCCGAATGGGCAGAGCAATTTGCCGCAAAAGTTGGGTTGTCTGAAATTGGTAAGGTTATGGGCTTGTTACATGATTTTGGCAAAGCCAGTAAAGAGTATCAGGATTACTTGCGGTCTGCCGTGGGACTGATAAATCCTGATGAGGATGACTATATAGATTACAAGGCAAAGAAAGGAAAAATTGACCACTCTACCGCGGGGGCGCAACTGGTGCATGAGAAACTCGCCAGCAAAGAACAAGAGGGAAAAATCCTGGCGCAGTTCTTGGCGCTGGCAATGGCTTCCCATCATTCGGGGCTGATAGATTGCCTGAAACCTGATGGCGCAAACGAATTTAAGCGGCGTATCGAAAAAGCCGATAACGATACCCACCTGGCAGAAGCGCGGAGCAAACTTCCTGATATCGAAAAGCAGTTGAACGAAATTCTCGCTCAACCGATTGAAAAACAGTTTGCCAGGAAAATTTTCGATGAAATGAGAGAACCAGCCGATAAGTCAAAGCCAGTCATGGTATTCAAGCAAGGTTTGCTAGCGCGTTTCCTGCTCAGTTGCCTATTGGATGCCGACCGCCTGGACACTGCCGATTTCGAGAAGCCTGGCAATGAATCCACCCGCAACTACGGCAAATACATTCCATGGGATACGCTCATTGAACGGTTGGAGACGAGGTACACAGAGTATGCACAGAAAACGGCGCAAATGAAACCAGGGCGGGCTTTGGATGTGAATCACCTACGGGCGCAGGTGGCGCAAGCCTGTCTGGATGCGTCAGGAAAGCCCAAAGGCATTTACCAGTTGACCGTCCCGACAGGAGGCGGAAAGACTGAGGCGAGTCTGCGCTTTGCTCTGCACCACGCACGAATGCACGGGATGGAGAGGGTGTTCTACATCGTCCCCTACATCACCATCATTGACCAGAACGCCGATAAAGTGCGGGATATTCTGGAAAAAGCGGATGAGGGCGGTAAAGTCGTTCTCGAACATCACTCTAACTTCGTGCCACCAGATGACACTCGCCGCCGTCACAATTTATTGGCGGAAAACTGGGATGCGCCGATTGTGTTCACCACGCAGGTTCAATTTCTGGAAGCATTGTTCGGCTCTGGCACACGCGACGCCCGCCGAATGCACCAACTGGCGAACTCGGTCATTATCTTCGATGAAGTGCAGACCATTCCCATCAAAATTACGCACATGTTCACCACTGCCCTGCGCTTCCTGAGCCACAACTGCGGCGCGACGGTTGTACTCTGCACGGCAACCCAGCCACCATTCGACAACCTGCCCAACACCTACCGCGAATTGAATATCACGCGCGAACAGCACATCATCCAAAACGAACCCGAACTGTTCCAGCAGTTGAAGCGCGTCGAAGTTCATGACGAGCGCAAGCCAGGCGGTGTGAGCAATGTAGAAATTGCCGACTTGGCGGAGCGCGCATTGCAGGAAAATGGTAGCGTCCTGATTGTGGTCAATACGCGCGCTTCGGCACAAGCGTTATATCAGGAGATCAAGGGGCGGCAGTTGGACGCGGCGATTTATCATCTGAGCACCAACATGTGCCCCGCTCACCGCATGGATGTGTTGGAAAAGAAAATCAAGCCCAAACTCGAAGCCAAAGAACCTGTGATTTGCGTCAGCACGCAACTCATCGAGGCAGGCGTGGATATTGACTTCGGCGCGGTCATCCGCACTCTGGCGGGGTTGGATTCGATTACCCAATCGGCAGGACGTTGCAACCGTCACGGGATGCGCGAGGATGGGGGGAGTGTGTGGGTGGTCAATCCACAAGAGGAAAATCTCGACCAATTGAAAGATATTAAAGTCGGGCGCGAACATGCCCAACGAGTTCTCGATGATTTCAGAGAAACCCCTGACAAATTTGGAAACGACCGAATCGGACTAGATGCCGTTGCCGCGTATTACAATTTCTACTATCAATCACAAAGCGGCAAAATGGATTATCCAGTGGACGTAAATTCGTCGGCGGGACGAAACGATGATTTATTCAATCTGCTTTCAACGAATGAACTCTCAACAAAGAATTATCAAGGCGCCCATCAAGGGGATTCGCCTGATATTCTCTTGAGGCAGTCGTTTCGCTCTGCCAGTGGTGAGTTTCATGTGATTGATTCGCTTACGCGCGGCGTCATCATCCAGTATAAGAAAGAAGAAAAGAAAGGCGGCGAAAAAGATGGCGAGGAACTTGTGAAAGACTTGTGCGGCGCGTTCGCGTTGGAGAAACGGGGTAAATTGCTCAAACAGGCGCAACGGTATTCGGTCAATTTGTTTGACCATCAATTCAACAACCTATTCAGGGTAGGAGCCATCAAGGAGGTGCAGGAAGGAGCAGAAATTTACTATCTCGACAAGCAGTATTACAGCGATGAATTTGGCTGGAGCGAAAAGCCAGTCAACAGCATGGATTTACTCACAGCGTAAAGGAGGTCTCGATGCAATATCAAAACAGCGTGACGTTCAAGGTGTGGGGCAGGTACGCCCTATTCACCGATCCGCTAACCCGCATTGGCGGCGAAAAATACTCCTATCAGGTTCCCACCTACGAGGCATTAAAGGGAATTTTGAGTTCGGTGTATTGGAAGCCGACCATCGTGTGGGTCATAGAAAAAGTGCGGGTGATGAAGCCCATCCGCACACAACCGCGCGGCGCAAAACCCATCAAGTATCAATCGGGCGGAAACGACCTGTCCATTTACACCTATCTCGCCGATGCCGAGTATCAGGTGCAGGCGCGCTTCGAGTGGAACGAAAACCGTCCCGACCTGGAGCATGATCGCAATGAGCACAAACACTTCTGTGTCGCAAAGCGCATGATAGAACGCGGCGGCAGGCGGGATGTGTTTCTCGGCACGCGCGAATGTCAGGGATATGTCGAGCCGTGCGAGTTTGGCGAAGGAAAGGGCTTTTACGATGACTATCCTGGCGAAATGTCCTTCGGGCTGATGTTCCATGGCTTCGAATATCCCGATGAAAACAAGCCTGGCGAGTTTTGGGCGCGGTTCTGGGAGCCTAAAATGGACAAAGGCGTGATTCAGTTCGTTCACCCAAAGGATTGCAAAGTTCGCAAGTTCGTCCGTCCAATGAAAGCCAATCCGCCTGAAACGGTGGGATTGCAAGAAGAAGGCTTGTTGGAAGGTTGCGAAGAAGTGGAGGGCGCGAAATGAACTGGATTCAAAGTCTGTACGAGACGTATGAGAATTGCCAGAACATGATTGGTTATTCATCGGATGCAGATCGTCCTTTACTGCCCATTTGCCATATCACTACTCAAACGCACATCGAAGTTGTGATAGATGGCAAAGGAAATTTTCGGCGAGCGCAAATTGTAGACAAGGATGACTCAACCACTATCATCCCTGCCACAGAAAGTTCTGCGGGGAAAACAGGCATAAAGCCAGAATGCCATCCGCTCTCTGACAAACTTCAGTATCTCGCAGGCGATTTCATTGACTATGGAGGAGAAGTCACTTCGGGCTTCTCTAAAGACCCAGCTGAACCATATCGAAACTTCGTTGGTTTGCTAACGAAATGGTGTCAATCGAAATACGGCGATCCAAAAGCCCGTGCAGTTCTGGCGTATGTTCAGAAGAAAAGCCTGATGAGAGACTTGGCGGCTCAGAAAATCTTGTTACTAGATGACAATGGAAAACTCCAAAGCAAAGAGAATGCAAAGCGAGATAAAAACGTCAAAGATATTTTCTCTGTCGTCGGCTCTCAAGACAAGGCTGTTGTTCGGTGGGTAATCGAATCACCCGAAAGCAGCAAACCCAGGGCTTGGCTTGATAGTGATCTGTGGAAAAGTTGGATTAATTACTATTTGAACAGTAGAACAGACACAGGTCTGTGTATGGTAACTGGGCAAGACCAACTTCTTACAGACAACCATCCCAAGTACATTCGTCGCGAGGGCGATAATGCCAAGATTATCTCAGCCAACGATGCCAATGGCTTTACCTTTCGAGGGCGCTTTATAGACAAAGACGGCGCGCAAGCCTGCGGAGTTGGAATGGAAATATCCCAGAAAGCCCATTATGCCCTTGCCTGGCTTATCAGCAGACAAGGCTATCAGGCAGGAGATTTGGCAGTTGTCGCTTGGGCAGTTTCAGGCGCAAAAGTACCGCAGCCTACCGAAGACACCTACGACTCGTTTTACAAGGACTTAGACGCTGAAAAAAACCAACTCCCTGCCGATACCGCTCAGGATGTCGGTATCCGTCTGAAGAAGAAAATCGCTGGCTATCGTCAGAAAATCGGCGAGCGGGAAGATGTGGCCGTAATGGCAGTTGACACTGCAACAGAGTCAACTGCGCGATTGTCCATCGTCTATTACCACGCTCTGAAAAGCTCAGAATTCTTGGAACGAATCGAGTCTTGGCATGGGACCTGCGCCTGGCGGCACACCTACCACTACAGCAAAGAGCAACAAAGTTACATCCCATTCGATGGCGCGCCTGCTCCCACCGATATTGCCGAAGCCGCTTACGCAAACAATCGTAAAGGTAAGTTTG
>JAKANW010000069.1 GCA_021823555.1 Chloroflexota bacterium | reverse complement strand
TTGTTCCACGCAGGATTGTGAGCAAAAATAAAACGTTTGCCCCATGTGTTCGCGAAGAGCGGAGGCGCTTTGGGGTTCGATTTCCATTCCACATACAGGGTCACGGACAGTCATGGTTGCCTACCTTATCAAGAGATTGCGTTAGTATATATCCATTAGACAACAGGAGGGAGCGATTTTCAGCCTGATTCCATATAAGCAAAATGGCCTATCTTTTCGATAGGCCATTGAGTTGCAGGATAAATCTTCTGTTACAACGTCGTGCCGCAGTGGGGGCAGTTCTTCCAATCGGCTTGCACGCTTTTTCCGCAGTTGGGGCAAGGCGTGGAGGATGCGGGGGCATTGTTTCCCGCATTTTTTGTCAGCGCGACAACACCGTACACGATAAGCGCGATGACGCCGATCGGGATCAGCCACATGAAGAGCATCCCGAATCCCATTCCGAACCAGCCGAAGGGGGAGTAGCCCCAATTGCCCATCATTCCATAGCCGCCGTAGCCCCATCCGCCGATCATTGTGCCGATCCAGAACAGGAACAGGAGAGTGAGGATTCCGACAATCGCAACTACCAACCAGTTAGTCTTTTTCATTGGAGTAAATCCTTTCTTTTTACAGCGCAGTGAAACTAATGATGCGCTTCAACTTTCAACGTCTCGCCGAGAGGTGAACCGCAGTAGGCGCACGCGCTCCAATTGGAATCAACCTTTTGTCCGCAGGCGGGACATTTCGCAGTTCCTAAACTCATTCCGCAACTGGGACAGAAGGCATATCCTTGTTGCAGGGGAAATCCGCAATGCGCGCATTTGGTATTGGACGCGCTCGCGGCCATGACAGGTGCGCTCCCAGGTTGCGAAACGGGCTGGTGTCCTTCATGATTCATCGCCGCGTGCATCAACATACAGCCACACATGGGGACCTCCTTATAACACCTGTCCGCAGTGCGGGCAGGTATTCCAGTCGCTCTGCGTGGGCTTTTGGCAGTGAGGGCAGGCGCGACTGGCGGCGGGTTTGAAAATGTTGGCGAAGTTATTTCCAGAGACGGCATAGACGATCAATCCGATCAGCAGTAATGGGAATATCCACATAAGAAACATGCTTTGCTCCTTTCTCGATGATCCAAGAATATCAGGTGAGTTTAAAGAAGTCGTAAAGGTGGGACAAAGAGTGAGTGAAGGTTCATATCAGGATTTTTCCAGGCGAAAACAAGCGGAATGGCCTGCCTTTTGGACAGGCTATTCGAGGAGAAGAGAAACGACTTAATGATGGTGTGCGTTTTCGTCGGCTTTACCGAGGTACTTTTCAGGCTCCTTGTCGAATGCTTTCTTACAGCCGAGCGAGCAGAAGTAGTAGGTCTGACCGTTGTACTCAGACTTGCCTGCCGCGGTCTCGGGCGTGACATCCATGTCGCAGACGGGGTCTTTGAAGGTTTGAGCCATGATTAATCTCCTTTCAACTTTATTCTCCGATATTTGTTCTGGATTGATGAGAGCCAAATTGCCTATATTGGGACACGCTTACATGCGCATCGCCATGGGGAGTATGAACAAGTAGATGTTCATTGCGGTGAGAATCACCATCAACACCGCGAAGGGCGCGAAGGTCGTCCAGGCTTTGCCGTTGGGGTGGCTTGATTTGGCAATGCGATAGGCGGCGTAGAGCGAGCCGATAAAGCCCAGTCCGATCAGCCCGAATTGCAGGATCTGGATGGTCTCCATGCTCACCAGCGCGGGCGACGCGCCGTGGACTTCCTGCCCGAACAATGCGATGGCGGTGTAGAAGATGGACTTGCCTTCCGCAAGCAAGTGGAAAAGGTTGTGGGCGATGTGCGCGGCCACATCCAATGCGATGATGGCGTAGCCGAAGCGGGTGAAGTTTTCCACCAGACTGGTCTTGTTGAACCTGCCCGCGATCCAGGAGGTGATTCCCAGCAACAACACGGGGATGATGATCGCAATCGCGAAGGTAATGCTGAACGTGACCGCGTAATTGGTCGTGCCGACCGCGTTTTCCAGCCACTTCAACATGCCGCCCCACACTTCGAGCATGGTCACATTTTGGACGAAGACGATGCCCATAATGACCGCTGACAAAAACGCCTCTTCCATCTTGGGTTTGCGGATGAACCACAGTTCCTTCGTCGGCGGGCGGACGGTAAGCTGGATCGAGTCGTTCGGGCAGTTCTTGATGCAATCCGCGCAGACCACGCAGTTGGCGTTGGAGGTCATCGTTTTGGGAAACTCAAAGAGCGGGCAACCCGGCGCTTTGTCCGTGCCTTTGAAGCAGGAGGCGGCGGTGCAGGTGGCGCAAATTTCGGGCGTGCCGCGCAGGGCCAGCATCCCCGTCCGCGCGTAGTTGCCAGAAAGACCGCCGAGGAAGCAGATGTGACGGCAGAACGTCCGCCGTTCGAAGAACGAACCGGAGGCGATCACGCCCGTCGTGAGCGTGAGCATCAGCACGCCGGAGCCGAAGGGATTTTCCACCACGCCCCACACGTGGTCGCTCCACGTGATGAAGATGAAGAGCGCGTCAATGATCCAGATTCCATACTTCTTGAGGAACTTGGGAACTGGACGATTATTGCCGACAAATTTCTGAACCAAATCGTTGATTGTAGCGAACGGACAGATGGCACACCAGAAACGGCCGAGGAACAGGAAGATGATCGGGATGAGCGGCCACCACAATACCCAGGTCAGCGCGGTGCCGAGGTTGTCGTGCGCGGATTCGGGTCCGAGCAGGAGTTGAAACATGATGACCATGAAAGCCATCAGGGTTGGCCATTGGATGATTCCTGGAAACCATCGGCTTCGCATGAATCTGTCAATGAATTTGATTTGCAGGAGATTGCCTCCCGCGAACACGCTTTTGTTTTGAGGTCGGAGTTCGGCCGCCATTTTATTTTCCGCCTTTCGCAGTAAGTTTTTTTTGTTTTTTCAGCGCGCCAGCCGCGGCCACAATCGCAACGTTGATTGCCGCGAAGCTTCCCAACACAAAGGATTTGGAATTGGAACCTTTCACGCTCACCACAAAATCGGCCTGCAACATTTCGCCGTTCACATGGAACATCACATGCACGTCATGTTCGCCCGAGGATTCGAAATGGGTTTGAACGGTATACACACCATGTTCCGATTCGGTCATCGCAATTGGGCTTGCGGATTTTTCATCGTGTTCAGAATCATTATTCGCAACTGGCTTCATCACGCCAGGTTCTGGTCCCTGCGGCTGGTCGTTCCCCATGTCCATCTCTGGCATCGCGTCCTCGCCCGATTCGGCATGCCCATCTTTCGGCGCGACAAGGATCTCCACCTCCGCGTCGCGAAGGGGCATGCCCATCGAGTCGGCAATCGTGACCACCAAAACGTTCTCGCCCTTTGCCCACTCGTTCTGGCTGGACAGGGTGACGTGGTAGCCGTTCACCTCCGCCGTCAGTTCATGTCCGCCATCCCCTTCGCTGGCGCGCGCGGGCGCGGGAGCCGTGAACAAGGCGGCGAACAAGACGAACAAAATTGAACTTGCGTAGAGAAACCGTTTCATTGATCCTCCCCGGCGTTGCAGGTGCGATAGCGCATTGGAATGCCTCCGTGAAAAGTTTAAAGTTGCGTTATCTTATCGAGTTATAGCCAACCCGCTCACCGCCAAATTGCGGTAACATCTCCAAGCCATTCTGCCTATGACGAACATCACTCGGTCAATGTGACTGGGCGATGCGTTGCCGTTCAACCAGAGGAGTGCGCTTGAAATTAAGACATTCGGCCTTGTCTGGTTTTGTGTCCGTGACTTGTGTGTTTGTTGAAGTTCCCTGTGATTTCGGAGCTTAGACTTGGATAAATTTGTGGGGATCGGAAAGAAACTCATCCCTGCAACCGCGCGCGCAGAAGTAAAACCCGCGGCTGTTCCATTCCACGTGCAAAGCCTTCTCGCGTTGCACGGACATTCCGCAGACAGGGTCAACTGCCATTGTGACCATTTCCTTGAATTGACCGTCCTCCAGCCACAGGACGCGGTCGGCGATGTCTTGAATCCGCTGGTCGTGCGAGACGATGACGACACTGCGTCGCTGCTCCTTGGCGATCTTTCGCAACAGACGCATGATCTCGTGGCCGATCTTGGAATCCAGGTTGGCGGTCGGTTCGTCGGCCAGGATGAGGGTCGGGTCGTTGATCAAAGCGCGCGCAATCGCCACGCGTTGTTTTTCTCCGCCCGACAACTTTTCGGGAAGGAAATTCAGGCGTTCGCCCAGCCCAAGTTCCGTCAGCAGGGAAGCGGATTTTCGTCGCGCCTCGCCCGCCTTGGTTCTCGCGAGTTCCGCCACGATGGAGACGTTCTCCAGCGCGGTCAACGCAGACAGAAGGTTGAAATCCTGAAAGACGAAACCAAATTGCTTGAGTCGAATATCTGGCAGACGGTTCTCGGCCAGCGCGCTGATGACCGTGCCGTTGAGGTGAATCTCTCCGTCAGTGGGTTTGAGCAAAGCGCCCAACATTGAAAGCAGGGTGGTCTTGCCCGAACCCGAGGGTCCCATGATGAGCACGATCTCACCTGGCAAAACGGACAGGGACACGTCGCGCACGGCGGTCACTTCGGTCGCGCCCACGCCGTAACGTTTGCTGACGTGGTTGATTTGCAGGGTTGCAGTTGTCATTTTATTTTCCTCGGAAGACCAGCGCGGGATCGAGACCCGCGATCTGTCGGATGGGAAGGATAGCAGAGAGCGCGGTGATCACCAACGAAACGATTCCGACCTTGACGAGCGAAGCGCGGCTGACCTCCAGCGTCATGCTCAAACCCAGGCGCGGGACGATGAACGAGATCAAAAGCGTGAATGCCAGTCCGATGACGAATCCGAGAAGCACGCTCATCAACGCCTGTGCCAGCACGACGCGATACAAATGTCCGTTGCGCGCGCCGAGCGCTTTCAACACACCAAACTCACGGCGACGCGCCAGCACGGCGGTGTAAACAGTCAGCGCCATCACCGCCGACCCAATCAAAAAGCCAATCGAGTTCATAATGGCGATCACGTCCGTGCTCATGTCTTTGACGACGCGCGCTTCCTGACTCGAAAACGCGGCGCGCGGCAACGCGGTGACTCCGTCCACTTCATCTTCGATCCGCGACGCGGCCGCTTCCGCCTCTACCCCCGAACGGATTCTGACCAGCACGTAACTGACCACACCTGAATTGCCGCGCAAGGCTTGAAAGTCCGCGGCGGGGATGAAGGCTATCGAGTTGACGATGTTGGTCGTCTCCTGCGAAAAGCCCACCACGGTAAACTCGTGCGCCAGAATCTCGACCGTGTCTCCGAGTTTCACGTCCGACTTTTGTGCGACGCGCTGGTCAATGATTGCCTCGCCCGATTCAGGAACGCGTTTGCCCGAACTCATCTTCCACGGCGCGCCCATTGTGGCGTCTTCAGGCGACCCGATCACGTAAGCCAGTGTGCGTTCGTCACCGACCACGATCATGTTGCTCAGATACAAGATCGGCGTGACTTCCTCTACACCGTCCACAGCCTTCACTTCATCCACCACAGAAATCGGTAGAGATGAAAAAGCCATGTGCATGTTGCGCACATCTTTTTGCGCTACGAAAATATCCGCGCCGCTGTTGTCAATGTACGCGGTGGTCTGCCGTTCCACGCCCGTGAAGATCGCGTCGAGCGCGAGGATCAACAGCAACGCCAGCGACACGCCACCCACGGAAATCAACAAGTGCGTCTTGTTTTGAAAGAGATTGCTAAATGCGAGACGGATCATTTTCGGAAGACCTCCGCTGGAGCCAGCCCTGCAATCACGCGCACAGGGAAGAGCGCCGCGGCCAGCGCCATGCCAAGTCCCGCGGCGAGCGCCCAGGCCATGTCCGCGGGGTCGAAGACGATCAGGAATTGCGGACGAAGCGACATGATCAAATCCGCCGCGCCGTACGCCAACAGGATTCCCGTCAGCGAGCCAGCCAGCGACGCGAACAACGCCTGCGCGGTCACCACGCCATACAGCACACGGTTCGATGAGCCAATCGCTTTCAATACGCCGTACTCGCGCTGTCGTTCAATCGTGGCCGTGTAAATCACCAGCCCGACCACCATGATTCCCACCAGAAACGCAATCCCGATCATCAAACGCAGCGGCGCGGAAAAGACGCGCGCGAACAATTTGATGTCATTGGACTTCATGTCTTCTTTGGTCAGGACGTTGACCCCTCGAGCCGATTCAACCGCTCGACAACCTCGCTTCTTTCCTGACCCTGAGCGGGCTCCACCAAAAGGAAACTGACCGCCCCCGGAGTGCGCAAGAGAATCTCCACTGCACTTTTCCACATGAATAAAAAGCTGGTCATCCAGGAGGTCGTCCCGTCGGATAAGCCGACGATAGTGAACTCTTTGCCCATCACTTCGATTTGGTCACCGGGCGAAATGTCATGTCGTTGCGCCAGAATGCGGTCGAGGATGATCTCATCGTCCGTTTGCGGCGCGCGTCCCTCGACAATCTCCCACGGACCTCCGCCTTGCTCGGTATCGTAGCCGATCAAATAGACGGGCTGTTTCTTGCCATGCAGGTCGAGGATGATGAATTGCGAAAGGATGGGGATCACGTCTGCGACGCCCTCAACCGCCTCGGCGTCCGATTCGACGTGAGGTGGCAGGAGGGAGGTCGCGCCGAGCAGGTTGCTGATCCCCTTTTGGGCGACGATGATCGAGCCGTCCGAATGATCCAGGTATGAAGTGATCTGGCGATTCATCCCCTCCAGGAAGCCAGTCATAATGAGAATCAGCATGACAGCCAGCGCCACCCCGCCGACGCTCAAGGCGAGTCGTGTTTTATCTTGAAAGAGATTGCGCCGCGCAAGGGACATGGACGCTTCTCCTAAAACATGTCGCCTTTCCAGTGATACCACAACCAGCCGATGGGGATTCCAGCCAATCCGCCAACCAGACCGGATAACCAGTGATAAGGGTGGGGCAAGGCGTTCAGCGCCATCCTGCCGACGAGGTAGCCGATAATTGCCAGCCCGAATCCCCAGAAGTAAACTACAGCAGGCCACTCCTTGCGTTCCGGAGCCGGCGCTTGTCTTCGAATGTGCTTTCTGTTCATCGAACCTCCATGTCAATTCGCGCAACTGCCGCCTTGACCACTCGGTGCCTGAGGCAATACACCACTTGCCTGCAATTGCTGATGGACCATGGTAGCCCCAGACCCGGACGAGAATTGCGCGCTGACGATTTGCCGCGGCTCGGCATCCTCGAAATCTATATTCTGACTGGTTTGGAGATACATGGCAATTTCAAGATTCTGCTGTGGGAACCAAAATGCGTTGAAGTATTTCGCGGCCTCGAACATTTCGTCAACTGTTGCGCCGTTTGAGGCCATCCACTCCAGCAGACCAAGCATGGCCATGCCGTGATTGCAATCGGGAAAGAGGGTGGGATTGTTGCAGCACGGACGGTAGACCGCCGCGGCCACCTCCTCGACTCGGGCTTGCTGCTCGGCGGTGAGCGGAATCAAGTCCAGGCTGGCGTAGATGTCGGTGATCGGTTTGGTTGCCAAAGTCCAGCCGCCTGTGGAAGCGAAGCGTTCGACCTGACCCTCGCTGTATTGCACCATCATTCCATCGGTGAGAATCGAATTTTTGTTGGCGAGTCCCACCGCCCAGAAAAAGTTGAGCAGGAAGTGGGCGTTTTCGCGTGTGATGACTATTTCTTCGTCACTGCCCTGCTTCAAAATATCAATCTGACGGTTGCTGATGGCGTCTCCGCTGGCGGACATGACGCGCAGGAAGGAGTTGTAATCAATGACGCCCGCTTCGACTAGTTGAGGTCCGAGATCGGCGTACGTGACTCCGAGGGTGTATCCCTCTGATGGGTTGACCTGCTCGTAGAGCCGCGTCAGTTGCTTCTCGCGCGCGGCTTGGGCGGTCTCGTCGCGGCCCCACTGGAGATACCCGCTTCCGAGTCCGCCAAGAAAGACCAACACAAGGGCGATGACAGTCCATGCCGTTATCCTGATCCTTCGATTCTCGACAGAAGCTTCACTTACAGGTTCGGGGGATTCTTCGATTCTGGGTTCGGTCATGGAGTCTGCTCCTGATTATTTTCGGCCTTGAGGTACTTCTCAGGCTCGCGCTCGAACATCATCTTGCACATTTGCGAGCAGAAGTAATACGTCTTTCCTTGATACTGGGTGGTGATGACGTTAGCCTGCTGATTAATCGTCATACCGCAAACAGGGTCTTTGACCATACTGACCTCTCTTTTTTATTCTTCGATTTGATAGCCAGCGCGTTCCCACCCTGCCATGCCGCCTTCGAGATTCCAGACGTTGGTGTAACCAAGTCCCACCAGCGCTTCGGCGGCGATGGCGCTCATCCGTCCACTGCGACAGTACAGCACGATCTTCGCGTTTTTGTCCGCGGGCAGTTGTGCGAGGTTGGCGGGATCGGCGATTTGATCGTAAGCGATGGACAAGTCGGTGCTGGCGATGTTTCCTGCAAATGGAATGTGAACGTTGACGAAGACAAAATCCTTGTTCTTCAACATGACGCTTAACTCATCTGCTGTGACGTTTGTGTACGACCCGCCCGCCACCGTGACCGCTTCGCCCGTGACCTGAGCGGGCTTGCCCTGGCAGGCGGTTAACACCGCCAGGAGAATCACTGCCAGAAAAACAAATCTTTTCATCGCAGACTCCAATGGCTACGGAATTTCTCCCGCCAGTTCCTTGTCAATGATCTGGGTAAAGGCGGTCAAGGGTTGCGCGCCGACAAGCGCCAATCCGTTGATGAAGAACGTGGGCGTGGATTGCACACCGAGGCCGAGGGCAAAATCCGAATCCGCCTGCACCAGATCCTTGTATTTGTTTGTGTTCACGCAGTCCTCGAACGCAGAAGTATTCAGGTTCAGGTCGCTGGAAATTTGCAGATAGAGATCTGCGCCCAGGTTGTCCTGGTTCTCGAAGATCTTATCGTGGAACGCCCAGAATGCATTTTGCTCGTTGGCGCACATGGAGGCTTCCGCGGCGGGGAAGGCCTCGGGATGGATGGAAGTTAGCGGCAGGTGACGATAGACGAAGCGGATCTTTCCAGGGTAGGCCGCCATCAATTGTTTGAATGTCTCACTGTAAAATCGTTGGCAGAACGGACACTGAAAGTCGCTGAACTCGACGATCACGATCGGCGCGGCGGCGGGACCCATGCTGGGGAATCCATCCGTGGCAACGTCGTAGCGGACGTAGCGCGGGGCTTGCGTGGCCGCGGGCGCTTGGGCGGCGGATGGATAATTC